>JBBTMW010000167.1:689-11406 GCA_038067995.1 Candidatus Zixiibacteriota bacterium | reverse complement strand
CATCATCCGCATTGTCCGGTGGCGCTGATGATTCGCCATTCGCGGTTGCTTGAGTCCGTTGAATTGGCTGTGACTCAGTGGCAGGCGTTTCGGTCTCGCCCCGCCTTAAAACATCAACGGCAGAGTTGAGCTTGATGATTTCAGCGCGGGCGCGCTGTGCGAAATCCATATGTTCGCTGGCATACAATACCGATCGGGAGACATTAATGAGCGCTGTTTTGCGGAATCCGTCAGTCCCAAGCACCGCCGCATCCTCCAGCGACCCTCCCTGTGCCCCGACTCCGGGAATGAGCAGGGGCATATCACCCGCCACTTCGCGCAATTCGCGAAGCTGGTCGCTGTGAGTTGCGCCAACGACAAGGCCGCAGGTGTGTTCTTTGTTCCATTCCGCCACCCGTTCGGCCACCACATGGTAGAGCGGTTTTCCATCGACCTGCAACATCTGAAAATCTTTGGCGCCGTTGTTTGACGTAAGGCAAAGAATGAAAACGCCCTTGTCCTTGTAATCGAGGAATGGGCGGAGAGAATCATATCCCATGTAGGGGTTGAGCGTCACCCAGTCGGCGTGAAGGCGGTCAAAAATTGCGTTGGCATAGTGCTGGGCGGTATTGCCGATGTCGCCGCGTTTGGCGTCAAGGATGAGCGGGACGTCCTCAGGAATCCTATCACAAACAAGCTTCAAGAGCGACCATCCTTCAGTGCCGAGGGATTCATAGAACGCGGCATTTGGTTTGTAAGCACATACAACGTCGGACGTGGCATCGATAATGCGCATCAGAAAATCAAACATCCCTTTCGTCGTCTTCCCGAAATCGCCGGGGATCTTTCGCGGATCAGGATCGAGTCCCAGACAGATGATTGATTTGTTTTTGCTTTGAGCCTTTTGGAGATTGGTTAGCGCAATCATTTAGTGTCTCACTACTTTTCCCACCAGTTGCGACACCGATGATATCTTTTTTCTTTTCAGATAATCTGCCAGCCCTTTGGCTATGGTAACCGGAGCCGACGGTTCTACAAACAGGGCGGTACCGACTTGCACGGCAGTAGCCCCACACAGAAGAAACTCCACGACATCGTCAGCGGTGCGTATACCACCTATCCCGATGATCGGAAGTCGACACTGGTTATGCACCTTGTTCACCATCGCAAGGGCTATTGGTTTCACTGCCGGGCCGGTCAGGCCACCGGTATTGTTGGTCAACCGAGGGCGCCATGTTTCGATATCGATCGCCGTTCCAATCAGAGAGTTGATGAGTGATACCGCATCGGCCCCTCCCTGCTCGGCTCCCTTGGCAATGTCGACGATATTGGTGACATTCGGTGAGAGCTTGGCCACTATCGGGCGCGAAAAGACATTTTTTACTGCACGCACCGCCCGCTCCATTTGCGTTGCATCGGAGCTGAACTCAAGGCCACTTTCGACATTGGGACAACTGAAATTAAGTTCGACCATGTCGACTCGGGGGATGTCGTTCAGTCGGGCGCATACGGAAGTATAATCTTCGATGCTCCATCCGGCTACATTGACGATGATTTTCGTTTTCTGCTTGTTCAGAAAGGGAATCTTGTCAGTGACAAAGGCGTCGATGCCGACGTTCGCGAGTCCGATGGCATTGAGCATGCTCATCGTTGCCTCGGCGACGCGCGGTGGTTTGTGTCCCAAACGAGGATTTTGCGTGATCGACTTCGTTACGAGCGCTCCCAGTTTGCTGAGCGGAAAGATAGTGGCAAGTTCGTCGCCATAGCCGCAACAACCGGAGGCGGTCATGATGGGATTGGCAAATTCAACTCCGGCGATATTGACTCGCAAATCAACCGTCATAGCGCCACCTCGCCGATGTTGAACACCGGACCATCGTAACACACTCGTGCGTAGCCGCCGTTGGTCAGTGGCACGACGCACCCCAGGCATATCCCGACTCCGCAGGGCATCGGCGCCTCCAGTGATAGCTGTCCGGCAACCCTGCGCTCCTGCGCCAGTTCATTAACTGCTTTCAGCATCCCCTCCGGGCCGCATCCGTAGATGCGAAGAGCCGATCCGGCATTGGCCGCAAGGAAGGAATCAAGCGGTTTGGTGATGAGTCCCTTCTGTCCAAGCGAACCATCCTGCGTTGCGGGTACAAAGGTGACGCCAAGCTTTTTTATTCGTGGCCTTTCAATAATGTCGGCCGATCCGCGGCCGCCGTAGTAAAAGAAAATTCTCTTTGGATTGAATCCGGATTTGACCAGTGATTCGGCGTGGAAAAGTAGTGGAGGGAACCCGATTCCCCCCGCGACCATGACGGCAATTTCTTTTTTCCCCGGTTGCGCAAACGGCACACCAAGCGGACCGAGAATATTTATGGAATCTCCCTTTTTCAGCTTTCCAAGCGCCCGAGTGCCGCGGCCAAAAACCCGAAAGATGATTTCTATCGCGTGTCTTTTTGGATCAACCGATGCCACCGAAAAGGCCCGGCGAAAGAGAACCCCGCCGTTCGGCATCTGGACATGAACGAACTGGCCGGGCCGGCAATCTTTTGCACGGCTGAATGGACCAAGGGCTACGGAATAGTAATTGTTGTGCAGATCCCGCTTTGCAATGAGTGTGACGTCTTCGCTGATAATTCGTATCATCGGAGATGACTCGGCAGAACAACCTGAAATTTATAGACCCACCAATCCTTGGTGTAGCTGGAACGGAATCTCGACATATCAAAACTCATTGATGCCACGCATTCTTTTGCTCGAATATTTATCTCGTCGATCTGGGCAAAAGTCTTCTGCACAACATCAATCACTCGCCCGGAAAAATCAAGTTGTACCTGAAAATAGAGAGTTCCTTCCCATTCGGTGACATAGGCCTCGGTCGGGTAGACAAATTGCACCGGTTGAGCAGTTGGTCTGTGGCTGAGAGGAATAGTCATGAGTGTGTCACCTTCGGGGCCTATCTGTGCCACGATTGTGGGATCGACATATTTTGTGGTATCACCATACACCGAGTCCAGCGCATATTCCGGAACCGCCATTACTCTCGTTGTATCGATTTCTTGTGTTGTAGAGTCCGTCTCAGCTTCCTCTCCTTCTCCGTCAGCCAGCTCACCCGCTTTCTTGTCGCTCCCCTTTCGTTTGGGTACATACTGCGCTTTCTTCTTAGCGAGGGCTGTCCATGAGGTACCGGGGAACGAATCGACAAACTGCTGATACGCAAGTATCAGGGATGAGTCACCAGGAAGAGCGAATTCTTCTGTCATCCAGAGCATGGCAAACCGGGCCTGATCGGCAAGATCCGACTCCGGATATTTTTCGGCAACAAGAGTGTAGTAGAATCTAGCGGAATCGAGATTCGTGTCGTCGACAAGAAAGTCCTCCGCTTTTCCGAAATACCATTGCGCGTAGCCGGTATCGGCCTCAGTTCCCTTGATGTGAAGTTCTTCAAGCACGGTCGGTGTTTCTTCCGATCCGGGGAATTTGACCAGTACGTCTCTCAGGATGGAATCGGCCGCGGCCGTATCGGCCTGATAGTCGCGCACCATCGCAGAAAGGGCAATCATGGCTTGCGGTACTTTCAACGATGTCGGGAAGGAATCAATAATGTATTGCATTTCTATAATGGCCGTGTCGGGTTTATTGAGATTAAACCAATACAGTTCGGCGAGCTGATACTGCGTTTCAGCGGCGTTATCAATGGCCTCGGCGGTTGTCGTCGAATCGATCTTAATCTGACGCGCGAATTCCTTCAGTTTGCCGATACTCGATGACTTCTCAAGCGCCGATGTGCGTATATCGGCGACAGGATTTCCCGATAGGCATTTCTCATAGTATTCTTTTGCCTGCGCCAGACTGTCGAACTGGTACTGATAGATCAGGCCGAGATTGTAGTATGCATCCGATGTGATGCGAGTATTTTTTTCATGTTCTGCTATATCGACGTATGTAATGACCGCAAGATCCGTTTCCTCGTCGTACATATAACCTTGAGCAAGCACCAGTTTCAAGGCGCCGCTGGAATCGAAATAAAGCTGGTCGGCAAGAAGCTGGTTGAGGTAGTCGATGCCATCCGACACCTTTTGGAGTCGATAAGCGCACTGTGCGGCCTGCACGAGAATGTGATACTTTTCATCCTTGTCAGGGTTCATCTCAAGGGCCTGCAGATAGCCCGAGAGGCCGTTGCGATACACGAGAGCTTCATAGTAGCTGTCCGCGAGAAACAGTTGCGCATTTTTTTTCTGGGCGTCATTGCCGAGAGAGTCTCGTACCGCCTGAAAATACTGACGGCTACCGGCGTAGTCTTTTTCAGAATAACGGTGTTCACCAATGGCGAGGGCGGCCTCAGCCTTGATGTCTCGATCATATTTCCCTGTGAAGACCATCTCGAACTGTTGCATGGCATCGCCGTACTCCTTTTGCGCGAGTTTTGACTTTGCCAGATAGAGCTGGGACTCATTAAGAAATGGCGATTCGGGATAGTTCGTTAGTATCTCCGAGAATCGGCGGTCGGCTCGTGGAAATTGATTTGTGTGATAATACGACACTCCAAGAACAAAGAGAGCATCGTCATAATATTTGGACTTAGGGTAGTTTTCGACAATCTTTAGAGCCTTCTCGATAGCTTTCTTATAGTCGCCAGTTCCCACTCCCTGGGCACGAAGGCCAGCGCTTTTACGGCTTTTTTCGGCTGAATTGAAGGACTTTTTTGCATTGTAAAAAGTATTGAAATAGACACAACCGCTGAAAAGAAATATCCCTGCCATGAGTACAATAGCCACAAGCGTTGTGGTACGGCGTGTCGTCTGCGGTTTTATGGGTGTCATGGGGTCAGTTATTGTACGCACTATGACTGCCGTGGTTCACCGGTTTGGCGAGGTCGGGGGTGTCGTTTCAGGGACTCAACTACCGCCGGTAGCACATCGCCGGATTTTCCCTGAACCGAGATGTCGGCCATAGCGCTGAGGGGGGTTGGTTCGAGATTGATTTCGATAAGAGTAGCGCCGTGGCGTTTGGCCACGACAGGGAGGGTGGCCGCCGGATGCACCAGCGCCGAAGTCCCCACCGACAGGAAAAGGTCGCAACGCTCGGCCACTCTGAATGCCGTGTCAATGATGTTTGGATCCAGCATTTCCCCAAACCATACTACATCGGGACGAATCTTGCCACCACAAGCGGTGCAAGCCGGGATTGCCGCCGGATCAATGTGACAATCCTCCGGTACCAGCAGGCCGCAGTCGGAACATATGCTACGGTTAATATTGCCATGCAGTTCAACGATATCGCGGGATCCGGCAAGGGCATGGAGTCCATCGACATTTTGCGTCACCAGAGTAAAATGAGGGAGCAGTGTTGATAATTCTGCTATCGCTATATGCCCGGCATTGGGTTTGACGGTTGCAATTAGCTCCCGTCTCCAATTGTACCATTCCCATACCATTTTTGGGTTAGCGATGAATGCCGCCATAGTGGCAAGTTCTTCGGGTTTGAACTTGCTCCAGAGACCATCGGCACTGCGAAATGTCGGAACGCCAGACTCGGCCGATATACCGGCGCCGGTCAGCATGACACATTTGCGGCAACGGGAAAGGCTTTCAACTATCTCGGAATACACGCCGAAACATACGCTCGGCCGACCAAAAAGACAAAGGGTTTGTAGCGATTAGCGTTTGCCGGAAGCTGTTGTGTCTTTGTTGATTACGGACTGAACGAGGTCGCTCAAGCCGGTCGTCAGGCGAAGCGAAATTTCAGTCGTTCTGCGGGAGAGTTCCAACTCAAATAGATGCACGAATGTTGTCCCTTGATAGACCTTTTCAAAACCGCCCTCAGAAAGAGAAACGGTAAAAATAGGCAGACGCCAAATGTCCGCAGGGCGATCCCCCATCAGGGCTATGCCGAGACGACGATACTCGTCGATCATGCCAAATCCATGCGCCATAATATGCTCGGCGACTGAATCGAGATAGGGGGATTCGGGGCGTTCGCCGTCAATAAGGATGTATCGATCTTCGGCATGTCCGGCCTGAAAAGTAAAATTGGTTTCAACGCCAAAGCGAACCTTAATCGAATCGCACTCCGGGGCCGTTAATCGCCAGGTAACATCGATGACATGCGGTGTTGCGAAGGAGAATCTTTTATGAACTTCAAGGGGAGTTGCTCCCTCCGGACGATAAATCCTTCCCCGGCGGGACAAGACCACCAACTGATGTTTTGCATCAATGTGAAAATCGTAGGGCTCAAGGACAAAATCCCCTTCTTCGCCGAATTTTCCGGAGCGAAATCGTCGCAGGTCAACATCCGGGGTGAAAAAATGGTCTATAAAGCATCGCTTCAAATACCAGTCCTCAATCAGTACTTCTTTGAGCCCTTCTTCCTTGGCCAGCACCAGATCGTGGATTGACGCCGTAGAGGAGGAGTTGCCGGAAGTCACCGCCTTGTCGAGCTTGGCGTGATACCCCTCGCGCCGCCGAGTCAGGGTGTCGGTGAGACTGAATCCTTCTTCGTTCAGCGACAGGTCAATCATCATGCCGCCAGTGTGAGGACGAAAAACCGCGCTAAGCGAGTCCGACGACACCACCACTTCGTCACGCCCGTCGGCGTCGTAGTCTCGCATCAAAATCGTCGTTCCGGCCTGCTCGATACCACCAAGGATAGCGTCGGATGCTACCAGATTTTCATAGACCGCCTGCCGAATATGTGGCAAAT
Organism: Candidatus Zixiibacteriota bacterium; assembly: GCA_038067995.1. Taxonomy (GTDB): domain Bacteria; phylum Zixibacteria; class MSB-5A5; order GN15; family FEB-12; genus JBBTMW01. Next base: position 4,737 of record JBBTMW010000167.1, on the reverse strand, counting down.
AGAGTCCGCCGAATACGCCGTGCCAGTATGGGCAGTTGCACTGCCCGGCATAGAGTCGTTCGCGAGCTTTGGTGAGCCCATCCGCCGACCGGCTGTGCGACGCGGAAAGCCGCTCAAGGCGATCTGATACCGACAGCATCTTTTTGTGCATCAGATTGGACTCTTCATATTTCGCAAGAAATCCGCGCCAGTGTCCACCACGGACAAATCGCCCATATCGCTCCAGCAACCCTTGCTTTTCAAGGAGATGTTCAAAATCTTCATATTGGGTTAAAGCTGTCGACGGAAGCGACCAGTGTAACATCTCGGCGTAACTCGCCGATGGCAGATAGACCCGCCCCACCGGTTTTTGTGACGCCGCATATGACAGGGATTTTACCTGTAACCAGTCGCTGTTTTGGTCGAGAGCCTCAAAGAATCGGGAAAGCCAACCATCGGTATAGCAATGCTGGTGAGTATTCGGCCAGACGCCAAATTTCTCACCGTCATCAGCATACACGGCGATACCTTCGGGATTGCGGTCGGCCTGGTGTTTCAATTCTGCAATTACTTCGTTAACCGTGCCAAACGGAATCAAATAGCGAAGACGTTTTTGGATAGGAAGAATCGTGACGGTCTTTCCTTCATTTTCCGTCACGAATGGTCCGGTCAATTGACTCAATTCCAAACCGGTGTACACAAAATGAGTGTCGTCGACCGGAAGATAGCGCACCCCGGATTCTGCCAAAAGTTTCGGCAGGTGCGGCTCCCAGATGCGCTCGGTCAACCAGAGTCCTTCAGCATTGGCGTCGAAATGCGCCTTGAGATATTGGGTAAGCATGGCAATCTGTCCACTGGCATCCCGCTCGGGAATCGACGTCAGAATCGGCTCATAGAATCCGCCCGTCATGACTTCGATCTGCCCGCTGTCTATCATCGAGCCGACAAGCTCGAAATAGTCGGGGTGGATTCGTTTTTGCCAGTTCCACAATATCCCTGACTGATGCAATGACAACGACATCGCCGGAAAGTTGCGAACGAGTTGGAGAAACGGCAGATATGCGTTGCGGTGCGCTTCTTCAAAAACCGCGTCGAAATTTCCGACCGGCTGATGATTGTGAATTCCAAATGCCAACGTGAACTTGCTCATACTCAGAAAATCTCCACCGTCAGATTCATATACTTCTTCGGATTGGCGCGAACATCACCAATCAGTTCCTCAAGGTTCTTTGCCGTCCGGCAGAGGTCATCATACAATTTCCTGTCTTCCGTAAGCAAGGACAAGGTTCCGTCGGGATTGTTGAGTCGATCCGCAAACTGACGCGCGGCATGTGAAAGGGTATCCAGCCCGACCACGAATGTCTCCAGATCGACCGTCGCCCGCTCAATGCGGGAGGCGGTGGAATCAACCAGAGGGGCGTTACGACTTATCATGTGGCGCACGTCACGCGAGGCCGACGCAAAGTCCTCTACGATTTGATCCATCTTACCGGTATTGCGAGACATGTATGACGCCAGTGAGCGGGAAACCTCTTCGAGGTTCGCGACTGTATTGCTGACTTTTGTAAGGCTCGTATCTGACGCCACTGTCTGTTTGAGTGAATGCACGAGAGACCTCAACTCAACGATCATCTCTCCCATCAGCCCCATGACTTCGGGGAGGCCGACGTCATATGCTCCTGTTGCGGTTCTTTCCAGGTCGAGTCGCGTCGAGGAATCGGTTCCCGGAAGTACTGCCACAAATCGCTCCCCCATAAGGCCTAGATTGCGAATGATAAAAGAGGCATCTCGATTGAGGACAACATCTTTGTAGAGCATCAGCTCCACCTCTACACCGGCGCTGGTGAGGGCGAGCCCTTCGACTTTTCCCCTTTGAACTCCGGAAACCGTCACGCGGTCCCCCACTGCGAGGGTTCCAACATCCTGAAAAAAGACTTTGACCTTTTGAGCGTTTCGCTCAAGACGTCGTCCCTGAAGCCAATACAGCGACCCGAACAGGATAGCCAGTCCGAGCACGATGATGACCCCGACGCGGAATTCTATGTTGTTTACGGCCATTATAGTATGGTATCGGCCAGTTTCCCGCGGCAATTAATTCCGTTCACTGCCCTCTTCAAGGGATTCGGAGATGGCAATGTAGTTGTCATAGCGAAAGCGGAATATTTTTCCGGCTTCGACAGCTTTTTTGACGGCGCAGTGAGGCTCGTGGATATGTGAGCAGGGTTGGAATTTGCAGTCTCCGGCCAGTGGACGAAACTCCTGGAAATAGTGGGGGAGGTCATCGGCGGTCGTGTCCCAAATCCCCATTACCTTTAGCCCAGGCGAATCCGCTATGAGCCCCCCGCCAGCCAGTTCATACAGTTCAATCGAGGTGGTGGTGTGCTGTCCCCGGTTGGTGAATGTCGATACCTCGTGAGTGCGGATGTTTAGCGAAGGAATAAGAGCATTGAGAAGGGTCGATTTGCCGACTCCGGAATGACCGGCAAAGAGAGAGAGCTTACCTACCAGCTGAGCGCGCAATGCATCGAGATTAGTCCCGCATTCGGCCGAGACAAGAAATGTTGGAATGCCAATCGTGTTGTAAGCCGCGGCATATCCCGCCGTTTCGCCATCATCCAACAGATCGGCTTTATTCATCACTACCACCGGCGAGAGCGATCCGATCTGCGCCGCGACAATGAACCTGTCGATAAGTCCGGTCTTCAGTTTTGGTGATTTTACCGCCGAGACAATGACCAACTGGTCGAGATTGGCGGCGATAACCTGTTTTCGCCCGTGAGTGTCCACCTCTGGCCGCATGAAGCAGGTGCGTCGTTCGAGTACTTTCTCAATGGCGCCACTTCCATCACCGGAACGCATAAACTCAACCTGGTCGCCAACAGCCACCGGCGTCTCCAGTTGGGTATCAAATTTTACTTTTTTGAGAACTTCACACTGAATGCGGGAACGATCCGAGGCCAAAACTTCAAACCGCCGGCCGCGCGTCGCCATAACTATTCCCTGTTCTTTTTCATCCATGCTATCCTGTAATCTACGGCAAAACCGTCTCGTCAACAAGTCGATTCGGTCTAGCGGGCAGGGGACAATTTGTTGCGATTCACCGCCTTAGGAGGCACTTACGATTGAAGTCGCTATTTGTAATTGTGACTGCAATGTGCTATTATTGCCGCAATACCAAGAGAGGATACAGAAAATAATTCATGCTTACATTTCTCACCCGCCTTTTTGGCACCAAACACGAGCGAGACAGCAAACGCCTGCTACCGGTGGTGGCAGAGATAAATCAATTCTTCAACGAATTGCAAAAACTGAGCGAGGCAGAACTCCAGGCTAAAACAGTTGAGTTCCGCAAACGCCTTGCAGACGGTGAATCCCTCGACGACATCACCACCGAAGCCTTTGCAGTAGTAAAAGAAGCCTGCCGCCGTCATGTCGGACAGGAGTGGAATGTTGTCGACCAACCCACCGAGTGGAACATGGTCCATTTCGATGTTCAGCTCATGGGTGGACTGGCCCTCCACGACGGCAAGATCGCCGAAATGGCTACCGGTGAAGGAAAAACCCTCGTCGCCACCCTCGCAACCTATCTCAATGCTCTTACCGCGCACGGCGTCCATATCGTCACCGTCAACGACTATCTCGCAAGACGTGACCGCGAATGGATGGGGCGCATCTACGAATATCTCGGCCTGACTGTTGGCGTCATCCAGAATCACATGAACAACGCCGAACGCCGCCAGATGTATCAGTGCGACGTTACATTCGGAACCGCCAACGAATTCGGATTCGACTATCTGCGCGACAATATGGTTCAGACTGCCGAAGACAGGGTGCATCGCAATTTCAACTATGCCATTATCGACGAAGTCGATTCCATTCTCATTGACGAAGCCCGCACCCCTCTCATCATCTCGGGACAGGTGGAATCGAGTGGCCACGACCGCTATCGAGAAATGAAATCAGTTGTCGACACCCTCGTGCGCAAGCAGGTCAATCTTATCAATGAAATGGTCGCAAAGGCCGAGACCCTCCTGAAATCCGAGAAGGATGAAGACAAGTATGAAGCTGG
>JBBTMW010000167.1:0-679 GCA_038067995.1 Candidatus Zixiibacteriota bacterium | reverse complement strand
GTATCTCTTCTTGCGGCTCAGCGCGGCGCCCCCAAGAATAAACGTCTTCTCAAAATCCTCAATGAAACCGGCGTGAAAAAAATAGTGAGCGAAGTCGAGGCCGGGTTCATGCGTGAAAAACGGCTCTACCAGGTCGATGATCGCCTCTTTTTCTTCATCGACGAGCGAGAGCACACCATCGCCGTCACCGACCAGGGGACCACGAGCTTTTCGCCGCAGGATCAAAAGATGTTCGAGATTCCGGACATCAGCACCATGCTCTCTGAAGTGGATGCCGACGCCACTCTCTCGCCGCAGGACAAACAGAAAAAAGTCGACGAAATCTACCGCGTTCATGCCGAACGGTCAGAAAAGACCCATGCCATCAACCAGCTCCTCCGGGCCTATTCCCTCTATGAAAAAGACGTCGAGTATGTCATTCAGGAAGATAAGGTGATGATTGTCGACGAGTTCACCGGACGCATCCTTCCCGGACGGCGCTACTCTGACGGCCTCCATCAGGCGATTGAGGCCAAAGAGGGGGTTCGCATCGAGGCCGAGTCGCAGACTCTCGCGACGGTGACCCTCCAGAATTATTTCCGCATGTATTCAAAGCTCGCCGGTATGACCGGAACCGCCGAGACCGAGGCGCAGGAGTTTTGGGATATCTATAAACTCGACGTCATGGTCATTCCCACCA
>JBBTMW010000166.1:0-23011 GCA_038067995.1 Candidatus Zixiibacteriota bacterium | reverse complement strand
AGTATCCAGGTCCCAGTCTGAAAACGCTGAAACATTGGGTCTGGTGCCCACGACCACTTCAGGAAATTGCTTATCATAAATTGGGACTCTCTGCATCCGCCCTCGAAATAATGCAATGTCCTTTGAACAAATGGTTTGCGCGGCGATTTGGGAATCGAAAACTAAGAGGCCGGAGAGAATTACCAGTCCGGCCAAAATGAACTTGAAATGAACTCGTGGGCGATGACTTGACTCTGCCCGCATCAGATGCCTCTACCTCTTATGCAACAACTGCGGCTCGGGGATGCTTTGGACCTGGATGCCCTTCATCGCCTGACCCAAACCGCGGGAGGCCTCGGCGACGATGCTTGCATCCTCGTAGTGCGTCGTGGCATTCACAATCGCGGCGGCCCGCTTCTCCTGGACTGATCGCCGTTTTTCCTCCGGTAGGTCCATACCGGCCTTAAAGATTCCCGACCCAACAAAGACCGCTTCCGCACCGAGGAATCGGCATAGAGCGGCATCGGCGGGGGTGGCCACGCCACCAGCGGCGAAATTGGGGACAGGGAGCTTGCCGGTCTTGGCGACCATTCTCACGATATCAATTGATGCACGATGCTCTTTGGCGATACCGAACAGCTCTTCTTCTGACATCACTGTCAGACTCTTCATCACCGAGTTGATTTCGCGAAGGTGCTTGACGGCCTCGGAAACATCACCGGTTCCGGCTTCTCCTTTGGTGCGGATCATGGCCGCTCCCTCAGAGATGCGCCTTACCGCTTCGCCGAAATTTCTGCATCCGCAAACGAACGGCACTTTGAAGTTCCACTTATTGACATGGTAGAGATTGTCGGCGGGGGTGAGGACTTCGGATTCGTCGATAAAATCAATCTCAAGGGATTCAAGAACCATCGCCTCGGCAAAATGCCCGATACGGCATTTGGCCATGACCGGAATCGTGACGGCTCGTTTGATTTTATCTATGACATCCAGATCGGCCATGCGGGCGACGCCCCCTTCGGCGCGAATGTCGGAGGGGACACGCTCAAGGGCCATCACTGCGACGGCGCCGGAGGATTCGGCGATTTTGGCCTGCTCCTCGTTGGTGACGTCCATGATGACGCCGCCCTTGAGCATCTCGGCGAGGCCAACTTTGACTTTATGCTGTTTGTCGTTGAATCGGTCGAAAAATGAATCCACAAAAAGCTCCTTCGTGTCGTGTCTATCTCTTCTAACGCATCGAACCTCGTTCGGTTCGATAAATTCAGTTGTCCGTCCAACCCATTGTAGAATAAGACTGGATTCCCGCCTTCGCGGGAATGACAGACTGATGTACTACAAAGTCGCTTGGAAGGAACGCTCTGTCAATATAGCAAAGTCAGAATGGTTCCGGTCCGGTTTGTTCGACCCGGGTTCGCTCAATCGGTTTTCCTTTGAACTTTCCGAAATTGAGCTTTTCGAGCCGATCACGCACTTCCCGTTCGAGCCGTCCCACTGTCGCCTCGAGCAAGAGGTCTGATGGCCCCGGCTTGAGGGGGTTCTTGCTTGGTGGACTGGTAAGTAGGGAGACTCGCAATGGGCCGTCAACGGCCTCTATGACCGCCAAAATAGAAATCTTAGAGGCTGGTTTCGCAAGAGCGTACCCCCCTTTAACCCCTTGGTAGACTTTGAGTATTCCCCCCCGGACAAGATCGCGGAGCACTTTGGCCAGAAACTCTCTGGGGATTCCTCCGGCCTGGGCAACTTGGGTAATCGAGCCGACCTGGTCTGATTTGAGTCCGGCGAAAAAGCGGACGGCGGTGAGGGCGTAGTCGGTTTTGTGGGAGAGCTTCACGGGGGGAATATAGAGTTTAGAGTCCATGTTGTCAATGGGAAGAACCTAACCCCCGGCTTGCACAAGAGTGGTAGTCGAGTAAGTCAGTATCCCTGTGCTCCTGACTCTGCGGCAATGTCTTCGCCTTGGTGGCCCGCCCAATGGGCGGGATGCTTTGAGTGAAATATTAGTTGAAGAACCCAGGCAGTGCCTGGGCCACCGGGGCAAAGAAGTCAAAACCACAGGGGTTTTGACCTACTCGCTGGTTCTGTCAGGGGCAGACGAGACGTCTGCCGCCCACGGGATCAAAATTGCCGAAATGTGTTTCGGTACGTCGCATCGAGCGCAGACGAGATGCGTTATCTTTCAAACAGTTAGCATCATCCGCCGGGGGATTCGTGTCTCGACTGCGCTCGACACGACGCGTTGCGAAAGGGTTTTCGACAGCCGTAGACGAGACAAGCATCACAGAACCGGAAACGCCAGTCAATTACCACTACCAACCGATCAATTTGCATGGGAACCGAAAACGACTATATTTGTTGTCTGGATAAAGCCGGGGATGAATACTATCCGGCGTTTAACTGCGACAACCCGAGGAGTTTTTTGATTATGGCCGAAACATCACCAGCCCAAACCAACGCCGGCGCCCAGCCGACCCAGCAGGAACAAGTCATTTTTATCACGCCTGAGGCCATCGCCGAAGTGAAGCGACTTTTTGCGCAGGAGAAAGATTCCAATCTCTATCTCAGGCTTGGCGTATCATCGGGTGGTTGTTCGGGGATGTCCTATTCGATGGCTTTCGACGATAAGAAAACTCAGTTCGACCGGGAATTCGATTTTGATGGCGTCAAGGTTGTCGTCGATCTGAAAGCACTTATGTATCTGGCGGGGACGACCCTTGAATTCAAGGGCGGTATGCTCGGCGGCGGATTTAATTTCTCCAATCCGAATGCCAAAAAGTCATGTGGGTGCGGCTCGTCGTTTAGCTGTTAGTATTGATGGCTTTCGATATTATTGATCCGACGGATTTTCTGTCTGAGGGGCGTTTTTCCGAAGAAAAGTTTTTCCCCCTTGCCGAAGGCTATGACTGGAGCAAGCACACCGGCAAAATGGTGCTGGTGCGCGGCTGTTCCACTATTTTGCCGCCGTGGGTTTTCATGTATATTACCGCACAGCTTGCGCCTTACGCGAAATCGATTCGGTATGGCAATGAACATGACAACGTGACGGTGTTCCGTCATGCGAAAGACAAGGATGTATAAGAGGCCATGCCGAAAATTCTTTTTCTCCCGATTAACCGCGAAGTAGAAGTGTCCGCAGGGACGGCCGTTCTCGACGCCGCTCTCGACAACAATATCAAGATCAATCACAATTGCGGCGGCAACTGCGCCTGCTCGACCTGCCATATCATCGTGGAAAAAGGGTTTGAGACGCTTTCCTCTGCGAGTGAAGACGAGACCGATATGCTCGACGAGGCCGACGGCCTTACAAAGACATCGCGTTTGGCCTGCCAGGTGAAAGTGCAGACCGATTTGACTGTTCGCATCCCCAAGACAATGTCCGATTTCGACGAGACGTTTTAAGGGGGCGCTGTCACTGCAGAAGTGACAGCGTTAGCTTGTGAAACTTATCTAATCCTTCGCGTTCCGCATAGTCGTATCGAATATCTAATTTTCGCATAAACCGGTGAACACTGCTGTGTTCTGTATCAAGCTTCCCCCATTCTTCCAACCATGCCATTAATCCTCCCAACGAAATACCCGCTCCCTTGGTTTCGGAATGGCCTGATGAGCCTGACCGGCCAAAGCGGTAAAACAACATGTCAGCTAGACCAAATTCCATTCCATGTGACTGAATGCTTGTTCTGCTGTTTGCTTTCTGGGTCCAGTAGACTGAAACCAACCTCGCCGCATTCAGATCGAGGGAGGCAAATATTGAAGCTCCCGAATTTGTAGCCTCCATCCCAAATGGAAATGGTCCTGGTCCATTCTCGTATGACATGCTCCCTCCATCATTGATCTTAACCATGGCATAGGACGGAATTAGTTCCAATTGCAATCGATGCGAATTAGGCTGACTGAGCGCCGACTTCCGCCTTGCGAGTTCATGCACGCGTACCTGAGCAATAAAGCCATAATCATGCGTGTTGCCCTTAAGTTTGCCCCAGCCGAAAGAGGACGCTGGCATCGACAGGAATTCGAGAATTCTGTAGGAATAGCCGACACCTATGCGAAGAAACCGATGTATTTCTACACCGATTCCGGCGGAAAGGTAATTCATCTCGTCATAGGCTTCAAAAGAATCAATAGCGCCAGCGTATTCTTTGGTCAAGTAAATGGTCCCGTAGTCCGTTTTACGGTAAGCATACGACAATCCTACTGAGAAATTTATTGGCAGGGAGTCTGCGTTCTTCAAGCTCTTGAGAGATGACCCTCCGCTTACACCCCAAGTCCGGAATCGAAGATCATTGACACCGAGGCCTGAAAGCAATTTTGAGCTGTTCGGGAAGTTCACACTCGCGAGATGATCGAGATGAAAGAGGCGGAGCGCGGCTGGATTGCTGAGCGGCGACTCAGGGGTAACTGAATTGATTGCGCACCCGCCCATCGCGATTGCTCTGGGTGAATTACTCTCAAGCAGAAAGTTGAATGGATTAACAGACACGTCGGCATTCACAAAAGATGGTGTCGTGCACGAGACGAGGATTGTCGCTAAGATTAACGAGGTCGCTGACCTTAATTTGCCTATGGACATAATCATTTCCTCCTCGGATTGTGTGACAGCCGCTTGACTACACCACAAGTTACTGCGCGACTTGATTTTGTCAATCCCTGATTTTGGGGCAGGGTGAGCGCAGGCGACCACGAGAAGAACCTAACCCCCCAACCCCCTTCCAGATACAGGAAAGGGGAGGAAGACGTGCTTTGTGCGAGGGGATCAATCAAAATATTTCACCCCTCTCCGAATCGGGGAGGGGATGGGGGAGGGGTTTCTCCCCAAAAAAATCCTGTTGACAACAATATGACGGGTGAGTATAATCCCAGCCTAATTTAAGATATTGAATAAGAAACAAAGAACCATACACCCCAACGCGGAGAAGAACATGATGAAACAGTGCATGATTACGACCGAAGGACTTGTCCCAGTCCACCGCGATGGGGATATTGCGTTTATACGCTAATAGTATATACCAAGGCAATGTCGCCCGTCGCGGTTTAACAACCACGGCGGGTTTTTTATTTGCCCGCAACAAAGTGATTTCGCAACACGTTACGAAAAGAGACACTTGAATATATGACACAGGATTTTTACGCCGACGAAAAGGCGACCGCAACCGAATCAGAAATACCGGCCCGCAAGGCCTTTGCCGCGCTGTGGCCGTTCATGCGCAAGCATCGGCGCAGGATACTGGTCTGCCTGGGCTTATTGCTCATCGCAACTCTCTTGTCTGCGGCATGGCCAGCTCTTATCAAGCAGGCTCTTGACGAGAATGTCAAAAACTCGGATGTCGAAGGGCTTGTCTACACCGTGCTGACAATTCTCGCCATGCAGGCGGTGGCGCTTTGGTTGATGTACGTCCAGCGGATTCAGCTTGAGCGGATAGGACAGGACATCATCGTGGAGCTGAAGCGAACGGTGTTCGATCATATGCTTTCACTCGATGTCAGCTACTTTAACAGCCATCCGGTGGGGAGACTTATGGCGCGGGTGGAATCGGACACTGAGTCTTTGCGGATGTTTCTGACCAATGCCGTGGTTATCATCATCGCCGATTTCATTCTTTTGTCGGTAGTGCTGGGGATCATGTTCTATTTCAGCGTCAAACTGACGCTCGTTTTGCTGACCTTTGCACCCCTGATGATTGCGCTGGTGATAGGGTTCGAGCGGTTTACGACGCCGCGCTTCATGGCAGTGCGAAAGAGCATGGCCGAAGTGGTCGCGACGGTGACGGAGTTCCTGCATGGCGTCTCTATTATTCAGGTCTTCGATCGAAAGAAGTACGCCATCGAGCGAATGAATAAGGCCAATGCCGAGAAGTTTAAGAATGACGCCTTCACCCATATCACTATTACCGCCTTTTTCAATGTGCTGTGGATGATGGAGAATCTGATTATAGGGACTCTCCTCTATGTTGCAGGGTCATGGATTGCGTCGGATGAAATGACGGTCGGCGTCTTCAGCACCTTCATGGTACTCATCTGGCGGTCATTCGAGCCGTTGTATCGCGGATCGGAGCAGATGTTTCAGATACAGCGCGGTATCACGGGTGCGCGACGCATCTTCGGTGTGCTGTCAGAAAAGACGGCTGTGCCGGAACCGGAAGAGCCAATCCCGTTCCCGCGGATAACCAAAGGGATTCGTTTCGAGAATGTATCGTTCTCGTACGGCAACGATGAAAACTGGACACTGAAGGATGTGTCTTTTGATATCCCCGTCGGTAAACGGGTCGCCCTCGCCGGTGTGACCGGTGGCGGCAAGACGACGGTGATTTCCCTCCTTCTGCGATTCTATGATCCGCAGAAGGGGCGTATCACGATAGATGGCGTCGATATCAAGAAGTTCAGGCGTACCGAATTGCGAAGAAACTTTGCGCTGGTGCTTCAGGATATCGTTCTCTTTCCAGATGAGGTGCGAAATAATATCGCCCTGGAATCGGCTGAGGTGACGCAGGAGCATATTGAAGAGGCGACACGAACAGTCGAGGCGCATGCGTTTATCGAGCGATTGCCTTTGGGATACAAAACTCAGGTATCCGAGAAGGGGTCGAACTTCAGCCGCGGTGAAAGGCAATTGTTGTCATTCGCGCGGGCGTTGGTGGTAAATCCGCAGGTGCTTCTCCTTGACGAGGCCACCAGCTCGGTTGATCCGGCTACGGAGCGAACGATTCAGGCCTCTCTTAAAACGCTGATGGAGGGACGCACCTCGCTGATTATCGCCCACCGCCTTTCGACAATCCTCGACGTTGATGAGATTGTCGTCATTCGTCAGGGGGAGATTGTCGAGCGCGGGACGCATATCGATCTGATACTAAAGAAGGGTTATTACTCGAAACTGTTCCATTTGCAATTCAAGGGATCGGAACAGGTGGTACAAAATGCGTGAATATGCTAAATATATCTGGCGCTATTATCGCCAACATCTTTCTGTCTTCGCGATTCTGGTAGTGCTGACACCGGTTCAGGCGGCCATCTGGGTGACATTTCCGCTCATGATTGGCTTCATGATTGATTATGTCTCGACCCAGACCGTGCCGAACAATGCTTTTGCGCAATGGATCGCTACCACCGGAGCGGGATTCGGATGGACACCGGTTGCCTCGTTTGCGATTGGCTTTGTGGTCATCTCGTTTGTGGCGATGCTTGTCTATGCCTATTTCCAGTGCTGGCGGGCGTGGATGAACCAGAAATTGGAATGGCTTTTTCGTCAGGGAGCCTTTGCAAAGATTATCGAGAAGGGACCGGACTTTTTCAATAAGTTCCGCACCGGTGATATTGTCACCCGCTTGACCGACGACGTCGCCGAAAAGCTGTCGTGGTTTGCCTGCTCGGGAATCTTTCGTTTCTACGAAGCGCTGATAAAAGTCGTTTTTACAATAGTCGTGATGACAACGATTGATCCCTGGCTGACATTACTGGCGGCGGGACCGCTTCCACTGTTGATAATCATCTTCTTTAAAAGCTCGACTGTGCTTGACAAGCGGTATGACCTCCTCCAGAAAAAGATATCGCATCAGAGCGATGTCATGGAGTCCTGTTTTTCGGGGATAAGGGTCGTGAAAGCCTATGCTCAGGAGTTGCGGCAGTCGGCGAAATACGGTGATGCCGCACATGAAAGGCGCGAAGCCGAAATTTCATCGGTCAAAGCGACAACTGTCATCGAGTCGATGTATGGTTATATCTGGCAGTTTGGCATGGTGCTGGTGATTCTCATCGGCGGCATGATGGTCATCGACAAGACCCTGACCTTCGGCTCCATGATGTCGTTCGTGTATTACGTCACGACGCTGGTTTTTCCGATGTTTGATGTCGGTCAGTTTCTGGTCAAGGCCCGTCAGTCGGCGGTGTCTATCGACCGTCTTCGGGAGCTTGAGGATTATCCTGTGGCGGTGTCCGAAAAAGCATCGCCAGAGAGTAACGGCGATCTGCATGGCCGGATACGCTTTGAGAATGTCTCGTTCAAATTTCCGGAGAATGAGCGGGCGATACTCGATGAGATTTCGCTGGCCGTCAATCCGGGTGAAACGGTGGCGGTGGTCGGGAAGGTTGGTTCAGGGAAGAGCTGGCTTATCAATATGATTCCGCGATTAGTCGATCCGGTCAGCGGAGCAGTGTCAATCGATGATAAAGATCTTCGCCATCTTTCGTTTGCCGATCTTCGCCCGCGCATTGGCTATGTGCCTCAGGAGCCGGTGCTCTTTAGTGACTCGATACGGAGCAATATCACTATGGGACGATTGGAAGTGAATGAAGAGACCATTCAGTGGGCGACCGAAATTGCCCAATTGAAGGATGATATTGCGCGCTTCCCGAAAGGGCTTGAGACCGAGATTGGCACGCGCGGCATGTCGATATCGGGCGGGCAGAAGCAAAGGTTGTCGCTGGCCCGCGCGCTTGTGGGGAAGCCGAGGATTTTGGTTCTCGATGACTGTACATCGGCTCTCGATTCGCGCACCGAGGCGGCTCTCTGGGAAAGGCTCCATGAGGTGATGCCTGAGATGACGGCTATTATCGTGACCCATCGCCCCGATACACTGGAGCGGGCCGACAGGATATTCGTGCTCGAAAATGGCCGGATCGTTGAAACCGGACGCCATAGTGAATTGCTGGCTCAGGAGGGGCACTACGCCTCGATTTATAAGCGATTCCAGCTTGAGCAGGCGGTCGGAACGCCATTCTAAGGCATTTGCAGACTGAAGGGACTGTTGAAGAACCTTCTATTCTCGCCGCACTCCCATGCATGTCACTCCCGCGAAGGCGGGAGTCCAGTCCTAACTCTTTAGGAGACAAGACTGGATGCCCGCCTCCGCGGGCATGACAGAGATGAGAACTTAGTGCCAACACGCTTTTTCTTTTGGGCAACCGAACTACCGGCAATGTGTACAATGATTATATGACTCATCCTGAACTCGAAAAACTTCTCGACGAACTGGGAATCCAGTCCCCTGTAGAGGCTGACAGCCAGCCCAAACCGGCCGAAGATAAGCCCATACCAAACCTTCCTCTGGTCTTGTCGGTTGGCGGGTTATCTGCCTTTGAAGAGCATCTCCTTTCGGCCATGTGGCGACGATTTGAGCTATCGCCTGTCCATGTTGGCAAGATGAGCATCTTTTCGCAGATGAATCTTATCACCAAACAGAGCAAGCCGGGCGCTCCGGTTGTTATCATTGTCGGAAGACAAACAATTCTCACAAAGCTCTTTGCCATGCTGGTGGCGGCGAAGTACAATGGACGCAGGGTGCATCTCTGTGTCGTTGACTGTGTGGCCTGTTCGCTGACAGGATTTCAAAGAACTCTTTTCTCCCGTTTAGCCTCCTACGCCGACAGGACTGTTTGTTTCAGCGCCCGTGAATCAGGACGCCTGCAGACCGAAGGAGTGACCGCCGATGTGTTGTATCCGATTGTGGAGACAACCCATCCGGAGCAGGTTTCTTCAGGCACGCCAAAGCCGAGATTAGTTAGTTATCTTCGTGCGAGCGGGAGTGAGCTATCGACCTTGATAAAGGGCTATTCGCTCGTTAAAGCAAAATATCCACGCGCCGAGCTTACCATTTTCACCGACTCCTGCAATGTCGCCAATGATACGGTGGCCGGTGTGTCCGTACAGCCGCTCAACGGATGTATGAAGGAATTTGAAAGCGCTCATGATATCTATGTCAATGTGTCTTCTTTGTCGGGTGGATTTCTTCCTTTCATGGTTGCTCAGACAGCGGGACTACCCTGCATTGTGACCGATTTCGGCGATGTGCGCGAACTTGCGGTTCACGGCGACAACGCGGTCATTTGCCGGCTCAACGATCCTGTTTCTCTCGCCGATGCCATTATCGCTCTGGTGGAACAGGATGATCTTCGTCACCAGATTACCGAGAGCGCCAAACTCTGCTGTAACGATTACTCTTTCGACAGCCTTCGGGACGACTGGGCGCGTTTTCTCGGCCTCTCTTACTGATCCACTCAATACTTGTTGAACCATCGCGTCGAGGACGCTATGTTTGGTGCAGGAATTCACACGTGAAGGTCTCACTAAAACAGACAATATGACGCATCCCTCACCATTCACAATTGCCGTTGTCATGCCGGTTCGCAATGAAGAGCGGTTTATTGGCAAGACTCTGGATCAACTGAGACAGCAGGAATACCCCCTCGACAAAGTGGAAGTAATCATTGCCGACGGCGATTCCAGCGACAACACTCGGGAGATCGCCAAGGGCTTTGCCTCGCGATTCGGTTCACTGAGGGTTTTGAACAACGCCGGAATGTTGCCGTCATCGGGGAGAAATGTCGGCGTTCGCCAAAGCAGTGCGCCGTACATTCTGATTCTTGACGGCCATTGTCATATTCCGGGTAACAAGCTTCTTGATGATATGGTGCGCCTTTTTGAATCGACCGGAGCAGGATGCCTCTGCCGGCCTCAACCCCTTGATCCCCCTGATATCTCGTCGTTTCAACGGGCAGTGGCCATCTGCCGCAATTCTACCCTTGGGCACAAACCGGGGTCGGAGATTTATGCCGATTTCGAGGGGGAAGTCGACCCGACCTCGTCGGGGGCGATGTATCGACGTGAGGTGTTCGATATAGTCGGTTACTTTGATGAGTCATTTGATGCCTGCGAGGATGTGGAGCTGAATCACCGCGTGAAAGAGGCGGGGATCAAGTCAATCCTGTCGCCGCTGTTGAAGATCTATTATTACCCGCGCGAGAATCTGAGAGGGCTGTGGAAGCAGATGCGCCGCTATGGGCGGGGACGATTCAACTATTCAGCCAAGCACCGCATCTTTTCCCCGATACAATGGTTCTCGGGTGCGGCGGCGGCGGGGCTTGCGTTAGGAATAGTGCTGTCGATCTTTTCGACGCTCTTTTGCTGGCTCACCATGCTGGCGACTCTTGGATATCTGCTCCTTGTGTCAGCTTTTTCGATTCAATTGTACAGAGAAAAGAAGGAATTGGGTCTGCTGTTGTTTGGTCCGTCGATCTTTGCGGCTGTGCATTTTGGATTGGGTGTTGGTTTCCTGGAGGGGTTAATGGGGCGGGTGTGGCCGGGGCGGCGGTAGAGCGCAGAAAGCGAGTTACGATGATGAGCAAGCGAGCATTGAAATGGTCAATTGTCTGTTTCGGCTTCCTTTTAGTCTTGTGTTGTGCGCTGTACCAGTGTATGAGTCAGGTTGAATGTTGGGAAGACTCTGATATTTCGCCTTCGGAACTCGCTTCCCGATCCAGCCTTGCTTCTCGATCACGCCAAATCAGTAGCTCCCATGTAGCCGTTATCGAGTTTCACGCATATACCAGCAATAGTCTGGAACAGCGAGTTGTAGGTGAAGGAGTTTTTGAACTGTTAGATTCGACGTTGAGGCCATTTGATACGATTGCTATCTGGAATGTCTACGAGACGGGCTCTAACGGTTTTCTCCCGTTTAATGATGACACAATGATTGTCTACGGCTCGCATGTGCACAGTTTTGATGACATTAATTTGTTATTCCCTCGTGAATGGGACCCGATTATAGCGAAGCCCTTGACTGATGCGCTCTCTCACTCTCCAGAATTACGAGAAGCTTTTAATCTTCGAACAATACATTGTCCGATATATTACATGTGCGATAGGGGGAGTGTCTTCTGGCATAGTCGATGGGGTCGGGAGTATTTATGTTACAAGGACATGCTTGGATTTGCCCATCTAATTTCCACCGACACCTATTTGTCGGAAGTGCTGGAGCTAGCTGGTGACAAGAACGGCGAACACAAACATTGATGATGTTTTTCGTGGGCGGTCCCGCCTTAAAGCGGGATCCCGTCTGCCCCGTGGTGAGAAATAGATGGCGGCATTGCGGACAATGCCGCCATAGCGCTGGTGGGGCGAGTCTTTTGTAGGGCGGGTCCGTCTTCGAACCCGCCAATGAATCCTACCGAATGGGTTAATGAATGTGAGACGGCAGGTCTGAAGACAAACCTGCCCTACATGAAGAAAATACAGACCATCAATGTGGATATCGCAAATGTGATTGTCGCCCGGGGCGCCGTATAGTATCATAGGCACATGGGCAAGCGATTCAGTCATTCACGGCTCAGAACATTCCGGACCTGTCCCCAGCAATATAAGTTTCAGTACATCTCCAAGGTCGAAGTTCCAAAGCGGGTCACCGCCGATATCTGGCTTGGCACAACGGTGCACTCGGTTCTGCATATTCTCTATGAGCGCGGCAACGACGGGGTGGTCATTCCACTCGATACCGTGTTGGAGCGATTTCGCAAGGAGTGGGAGGGGGATGCCACCCGCTTTGTCGAGGTGCGCGGGGAATATCTGGGCGTCGACGACTACATTCGCAACGGCGAAAAGATGCTCAGCGACCACTATGCCGCCTACCAGCCATTCCGACCGGGGACACTTCTCGGCGCTGAGGCCACAATCACATTTCCTATTCCAAACAGCGATAACACCATCATGGCGCGTGTCGACCGCTATTGGAAACGGGATGATGGCGTCATCGAGATTTGCGACTACAAGACAGGGAAGAGGCTTCCCTCGGTGGATGACCCCGATTTCGTCTCGCAGATGGGGATCTATCAGATGGCCATCAGGTCCCGCCATCCACAGTTCGAGACAATCGAAGTCGCGCAGTATATGTTGAAACACAACGAAGTGGTTCGCACGCGGCTCTCCGATGATACCATCGATATGCTTGTTGAAAACATTCGCAATGATATATCGGCTATTCAGACCGCTGAGCGAGTCGATAATTTTCCAGCGGTCGAAGGGGGATATTGCTCCTATTGCCAATATGCTGAACTCTGTCCGGCCAAGCGTCACCGCAGTCTGATGGAAGAGGCGACCGTGGCCGACAGTAACGGGAAGTCTGACGCCGAGCTGGCAGTACAGTTGGCGGATAGGTATATCGACGTTGATCAGAAGATTAAGGAACTGGAGAAACAGAAAGATGGGATGAAGCTCGATGTTGCCGAGATTGCCGGTCGTCTCAATGCGACCCGTCTTGACGGCAAGAGCGGTTATCTCAGCCTTAAATCGCAGAACGGCGAAAAGTTTGTCACCAAGACCGAGAGCGCTGAGGCATCGGCCGAGCTTAACCATCTTGCCCGCCAAATGGGGTTCGAGGATTATTTCACGCTAGACGCCACGCAGTTTCTGAAGGAGATTTATCAGCGAGGGCGTCTGACGCCGGAACAAAAGGTGCAATTGGAAAAGTATGTCAGGCTTAAGATGGGGTTGACCATTTATGCGCGTCCGGGGAAGGTGGTTTCGGAAGATGATGAGTGAGGTGCATCGACATCATTAGGGGCAGACGAGATCCCGCCTGTGGAGGGACCGCCCACGGAATACTCAGCGTGTCGCATCGAGCGTAGACGAGATGCGTTATCAATCTAAGAGTTAAGACTGGATTCCCGCCTTCGCGGGAATGACAGAGTGGTTGCGGGAATGACAGAAAAGATAGTGTAGCGTCCAATACACATTTTCAACGCTTCCTCAGAATCTGGACTCCGCAACTCCAATACCAAAAAAAAACGGCCGCGACGAGCGGCCGTTTGCGTACGAACCTAAGTCGCCGTTATTTTTTCGGTTCTCTCACTACGTAAGCAGGAACCAGGATGAGCTTTTGGAATTTGTCGGGTGTCAGGCTGTCAGCGGGAATCCCGAGTAGTTGTTGATCTGCAATTGCCATGAGTGTGTTATTTGGAGCGGCGGTGCAGGTGTCGACTTTGAGTTTCTGAATAGGAATATCCAGCGAAGACAAATAGACCGTTGCCAGCGCGCCCGTTCCCGGTTCGACAGTTTTCTTGACCGGTCCCATCGAGCCGATCATGCCAATCATGATGACCTGGATGGCCGTGTCGCAACGAAAGGATTTGATATCAAAAGCGCTGGCTCGACCGGTAGTGAAGACGGCTGAGTCGGCAACAAGGTGGGCTTTCCCTGCAGTATAGTGGAGCGGGATCGAAAAGGCGCTTAAGGCCTCGTCGTTGGTGCAACCGACGGTGATGGTCCAGACTTTCTCTGAGACTTTAGCAAGTTCGGCGTAGATGGTATCGATCTTTCCCCACTGATCGATTGGGCCGGTCGGAGCGGGCTTTTCATCCTCTGCGAAAACAGGCCAGGCGGCGGCGCAGACAATTGTCAATACGAAAATAACTTTCACGAGTTGTCTATACATGTATCCTCCGGGTGGTGCATTCTTTTTCTTATACTATCGGGCGAATGAATCGTTTGTTTAGCCTTCCCATTCCCGTCTCATTTTCGCAACCGCGGTCTGGAATTTTTCGTCAAGGGCAGTGGCCGCGGCTGAATCGTGCAATTCGTTGCGGGCGATCTGGGAGGCGCGGTTGATGGCGTTGCGGCCGGCGTCGCTGTCGGGAAACTTGTTGAATATCCCTTCAAGGATTGCCACCGCTTCCTTCCAATTCTGTCGTTGCTCGAAAAGGGTGGCTTTGAAATAGAGCGCGGAGGCCTCGACAAGAGACCCGGCTCCTCGGGTGGCAATTTCATCATAATGGACAAGAGCATCGGTGTACCAGCGTTCTGCTTCTGCAGGCCGATCCATCTTTACGAATCGCTCCGCAATATGCAGGTAGGCGTTCATCCCTTCTTCCGAACCTTTGAAGTTGCGAAACAGAACCTGGTATTCAGTTTCGGCGCGGCTCCAGTTTCCTTCCAGTTCAAAGGAACGGGCTATCGCAAGCTGGGCTGAAGGATTTTGCCCATAGAACCGAAGATGTCGTTTCTTGAGATCGACCAGCAATTCACGTCCCTCGGCATATCGTTTCTGGTCAATGCGTGATGTCGCCTTTTTGAAGATTAAGAGGGGGCGTATCAGAGTATCGGTCTCGGGCGTTTCAGTCAGCAAGGAGTCGTACACGGCAATGGCGCGATCATTTTGATTTAACCGCAAAGCATAGACATCGGCGATGCGGATGCGAATATCGACGGGGAGGAGACCGGTAGAATCTTTGAGGGCGCCCAGCTCGGGAATTACAAGCTCCCATCGGCCGATGTCGTCATAGAGACGGGCGAGATTGGCATGACTTGCGATGGCGAGACGGGTTCCGGGATGTTCACGGATGAAGCGCTGGTAGTAGTTGATGGCGCTGGTTAACTGTCCCTGAGATGTTGCCGAATCGGTAACGAAAACCGCTAGGCGAAAAATGTGGGTAGGGAGATTGAAAACAGAAAAGACGATTTGTCCGGTGCTGTCAAGCGGAGGGTAGAATTCGAGGACCGCTGTTTCATACACAGTAAGAGCGCTGTCCCACTGTTTATTCGATTGGAGCGCCTGGCCAAGATTCAAGTAGGATTCACGCGCCTGCGACGGTGTCAGCGAGACATTGTCGATCAAGCGCTGAAGACCGGAGACGCAACTATCAAACAGTCCCGCGGAAAAATAGAGTTGTGCCAGACGGGAGGCCGATTGATAGGCAAGATTTTGAATCTCTCTTAATTCAACCGGATTGCGGGAAGCGTCTATGGCGCCTGAGGCCGTGTAGCAGAATTGGGAAAGATCGCGGAACTGGTATGCGACTTCCCTGATTTTTTCAATTGTCACCAGTTCGGGCTGGCTGGTAAGCAGGCTGAGTTTTTTGTCGGCCTTGAAATAGCGCTGTTCGGCTTCATATCGCAGACTAACCGCTCTGCCATCGTCATCACATCCGGCAAGAAGAAAGAATGCAAGCACTGAAAAAGTGGCGAATGATCTTGTCGTCATAGTTGGTTCAATATAGTCACACGGGTAGAGGGGGCTCAAGTCTAAACAATGGGAAAAAAGAGCCCCGCCGAGGGGCGGGGCAGATACGAAAGAATGAAAAATCAGTTGTGCCGGCTCAATTGGATTTGCCGGTTCGAAGGTAGCGTCGGCGTACAAGCCCGGCGCTCACCAGCCCGAGTCCAAACAGCACAACTGTGGTTGGCTCAGGAACCGCCGTATAGTCTGTTGACATGTAGTCATTGCCGCATCCGACGGCGGTATGAATGCGAAGATCTTTGAAATTGCCTAACAGGGAACGGTCAAATCGATATTCCATCACCCATGTGTTGGCATTGCCGCCAACGAGGGGATTTTCTTCAAGTCCTGCCCAATAGCGAGTAGAGGACTGCACATTTGCAAGTTTTGAACCAGTGCGGATTTCGTGGGCGCCGACCGCATTGCGAACTCTGGCATTGTTGTACCAGGAACCGCGGGTATTCTGAATGTAATTCCAGCTCGATACTTTAAAGAAGCCGGATGAACCGCTGGCGGTTGTATTGAGAGCGAATTTGTTCTTTGCGCCGTCGACATCGAAGAAGATGTCACCGAGGCGAAAGGCCGTGCCATAGGGATTCCAGGCGCTGTAGCCGAAGGAATTGGTTACGGCAATGGTGACATATTGCTGGTCAATGTGGAGGTTGAGTCCCTCAAGGTCATAGTATTCGCCGTTCCCTGGGAAAGGGGTCGGCATGCCGTGAATAGGGGACCAGTTATTGTTGTGGTCGAATGCGCTTCCAAAATTATGAAAACCGAAGGCAAATCCATGTGCCTGTGCCGCTGAAAGCGCCAGCACGATCAAGAGTGAAAAAATACGTTTCATGTCTTCTTTGTCCTATAAGTTATTGTCGGATATACATTTTTCCACCATTTTATGTAACAAAATGTATGCCAGCGATCAAATTTGAGTGTTATAGCTCCGTAAGTAGTTGTATAACAATCCATTATCTCATTGTTTGGGTTGCTTGATGCAGGAGGCTACGTGATTGAAGTGTGCAAAATGTGAACATTTTAGGCAAAAGTTTGCGGATCATCCAAGTTTAGGTTAAATGGGGTAGCTCTTGGTTGGTTTTGCTAATTTGCCACCCAGTCTATTGGGGCTACGGATAGACCACTCAATTTTCACGGTACCTTCACCAATGTCACTCCAGCGAAAGCTGGAGTCCATCTTAACTCTTAGTAAGACAAGACTGGATGCCAGCCTTCGCTGGCATGACAGAGATAAGAAACTAGCGCGCTTCAGGCTATAGGGTAGTTCAGCTAATTAATGTTCTAACGACTTCTTCGACAAGCTCCAAGCATTGAGACGCAAAAAGCGCTCACCTTTTGTGGTGAAATCTCTCTTCCAGATGTGGCTGATGGCCACTCACAGTGATTAGCCCAAAGGAGGCAAAAGAGGATGACCGAACAAGACAGACCGGGGGACAACCTCTGGACATGAGTAAATTGAGAAGCACGGCCCGATTTTCAGTCGACAAGGGGGCAACGACTTCGACCCCGATGGCATTGCGCACGATGGCATGGCGAAGTGACGATCTTCACACCCGCAGATTTCGCACCCTTCTGTATCGATTCTTGACAGACAACATTCCGGCGGTCAGCGCGGCGGTATCGACATGGGTTCGCTTTTCTGCGGCGCCCGGTGGGTTTCGGGTAAACGCAAAGTCGACGCAAGTCGCGAAGCGGGCCGAAGAGCGTCTCGGCAACTTATCGGACCGCTTGTATCGCACGGCCTCGGGTAAACAGGCGGGTATGGTGACGCTCCTTGTTGATTTGTTTACGTCTCTTTATCGCGACGGTTTGTACGGCGGCTTTCTCATGGTCAAGCCGGATGGGAGTGGTATCGACGGATTTCTCTCCATCGATACAGCCGATTTTGCGGCCAGAGGAGAAGGGGCGTCGTTTGCCCTGCGATACGAACGAGATGATGTTTCGATGGATCTCAATCGCACCGACTTTTATTTCATTCCCTACGGCGCAAGCGTGACGGAACCGTTTGGCCGCTCCATACTGCACTCTGTCCCATTCGTTTCGTATATCGAGCAACAGCTCGTCGATGATATGCGTCGCACCAGCCACAACTCCGGATTTCACCGCCTGCATGTAAAAATCACACCTCCGGCGATGATGGCGGGGGAATCGGACAAGGCCTATATCGAGCGGATCAATCGCTATTTCGATGACACCGTGGCGATGATCAAGAACTGCGATGTCGACGACAATCCGGTTACCTGGGATAACGTCGCTATCGAGCATGTCGGACCGAACGCCTCCCGAAGTGTCACCAACAGCTGGTTCTTCGCCCACCGGGCGATGATTGAAGAGATTTGCGCCGGCACCAACCTGGCGCCATTTCTTCTCGGCTATTCCTATGGAGCTACTACGACATGGTCGGCGTTCAAATTCGATATGGTGATGCGCCAGGTGCGCTCTATCCAGACCGAAGTCGCGAATTTTCTGGAATGGATCGGCAATATCGATCTGGCTCTTGCAGGGATTGACGCCAAATGCCGCTACGAGTTTGATAACACTTTTGCCTATCTCGCCGAGGAAAAATCGCGGGTGCAAATGACACATGTGGATAGTCTGCTCAAATTGTATCAGGCGGGGCTGGTCGAGGAGGAGACGGCCCGAGCGAAGGCTGAGGGGCTTGTATAGCACCGGAACTTTCAGGGTGGGAGTCGGTCGATTGGAGGCGCGGTTTCCACGACTACGGGTATTTCGGAGAGGCCTGCCTCGGTCTGACTCTTCATGACGGGCAAGTGACATGGCTGAAAAACTCCAGCACAAGCGAAAATGTCCTTGTGACCGGCAACCGGTGGGGGAAGTCATTCGTGTCAGCGGTGAAACTTCTGCATCATGCGGTCTATCAACCTCGCCCGTTAAAATATGACAACGCTCCCTACCGCTTACTGACGGCATCGATTACTCAGGAGCAGGCGAATATCATCTTTCGTCGTGCGGTAAGGATGGCGCGCCAGTCGCCGCTGGTTGAGCCGCTTATAGAGGTCATTACGAGTTCGCCGTATCCGCGGATGGAGTTTTCCAACGGTTCAACGATTGAGGCACGGTCAACACAAAATCGCGGAGAGTACCTTTTGGGTCAGGACTATGACCTTATCATATTTGATTAGGTTGCTTTCGAGGTCGATCCCGAGTATGTCGTGGAAGAGGTATTGCAGATGCGTTTGGCCGATCGGGCTGGCCGTCTTGATCTCGTGTCCACTCCCAATGGCAAGGGGTGGCTTTATCGGCGGGTGCAATCAATCCTGACCGGTGAACGCGGCGGTTATGTGCTTACCGGTGACAGCCGAGACAATCGGTTCATTTCACAGGAGTTTCTTCAGGAGCGGTTGACGTATTTCAGCGAGGCGCGGGTGCAACAGAATATCATGGGGCAATTTGTTGATTCGGGCGGGGAGATTATTCCCGGAGCCGACGTTGATCGCGCCCTTCGGTTGAACGAAGAGATGCCACTGGAATCAGAAACAACGCGCTATATCACCGGTTGGGATCTGGCTCGTAAGCGGACCGCCACGGTAGGGGTGACGGTTGCAGTCTCTAACGGGAGTGTGCGGGTGATCAACGTCGTGCGCCTTCGTGAGATGGATTGGGCGGTCGTGATAGCCACGATTCGTTCGATTCAGAATGAATATCCCGGCCAGGCGGTTGTGGATGCCACCGGACTGGGAGATGTCATCGTCGAGCAAATTGCAGACCTGCATCCCCAAAGGGTCATATTCACCCCCTCAACCAAAGCGGAACTGCTCACCAATCTCGAACTCTTTCATGCCCGCGGTTCGATTGGCTACGACAGGTGGGAGATGGCTGATGGACAGGGAAAGAGGTGGAGCCTCGAAGACGAGTTGCGATGCGCGCGGTGGGACGACAACAATCGCTGTGATGGCGTTATGGCCTTGTCGCTCGCTCTTTGGCCGCTGAGGAAGAGATCGACACAACAACCGACGCCACGGGTAGGGACAATTTAAGTGGTCACATAAGAAAGCCCTTTGGTGGGAGGTTGTACCAAAAGGCTCTGAAAGGAAGAGGTTGGGAGTCGGGGTTACTAATTAGCTTTGCGACGAGCGGCACCAGCGGCGGCAAGACCCAGACCAAAGAGAATTAGAGTAGTCGGTTCTGGGACGGCGCCGGGGGTTGGTTCGGGGCCACTCTGGCAGTCATCGTAGCACAGAGGAGAGGAATATCCATAGCTCGAAGGGCTGTTTGATGACGTATTTCCCGATGGTGCAAAGGTGTTTGAACTGGGACGGGCAGGGGATGGAAGTCCAAAGGCCTCATCGACAGTAAAGGTCATGACGGCGATGAACAGGATTAGCGCCATAAGCCATCTGGCGTTTGACTTGGTTTCTCTTCGGTATATCATCATAGGGCTACCATCCACTCTGTACATTTTGTTTCTCTGTTCTTTAATGGGAGCAAAGCATATGCCGCATAAAGACAGTGGGGCGTTTAACAATGTCAACTAATTATTCTATATGAGGATATCGAACATAGTATGGGATGACTCCTATTGTGGTCAACCCAGTCGACCCATGAAAGGGTTTGCGCAAAAACGCGACAGCATTGCCGCATTTATCTCGGAAGCGAAAGTAGATGAGAGGAGCACTATGACAGAAACAACAGACAAGAGCATTCAATCCGGCACCCTTACGGCCAGTCTGGCGGCGCCATCGGAACAATATGATCTCGCATTCCTGGTAGCTCGCATCAACGACAATATCAAACCGCCCACAGCAGTATCCGAGCAAGATGTCTTCATACGAGCAGTGTATCTCGTCTCGGATGCCGTCAACGCATATGGGGGCAGGTTTCCGGCCGATGAACATCCTCGCCTCGCAGACCTGATGGTTGATGCGCCAGTGCTGGTGGGGCACCGCAAGGACCACCTTCCGGTTGGCAGAAATTTCCATGCCGTCGTTGAGGTAAAAGAGGGGCAAAGCTGGGTCAAGAGCTACTTCTACTGGTTGCGTTCATCTGAGGGGGCGCTGAGTCTTCGCGACAACATCGACGGCGGCATTTACAAGGAATGTTCAATCGGGTTCATGTATGGTTTGGCGGAATGCTCGGTTTGCGGAAGCGACATGCGCGCCTGTAGGCATCAGACGACCCAGGATGGCTCGGTCTGGTTCAACTACCGGCAGATTCAAAGGGTGCTGGAGACGTCGCTTGTCTATCGGGGAGCAACACCCGACACCTCAATTTCGAAGAACCTCCAGGTTGACAAGTGGGAAGGGCAGGCGTCGCAAATCCAACCCCGTGGGTGGAATCCTAAACCTGTCGCCGATTTGCGGGATTTGGATACGGCCTCTGAATATGTCGTTGTGCCAGCCTATGCGGGGATTCCAGTGTTAGTGAATCTCGGGGAATCACTGTTTGAGGCACGCGATCTGGAGAACAGGGTACTATTGTCGTTGCTACTCAACGGAAAAGCCGCCGGGAATGTGCGATCGATTAAATCGTTGGAAGGTTTCCTGGTGGGGATGCGTGGTAAGGATCGTTGCACCGTCGCTGAGACTGAGCTGTTTGTGCATAAGGGGCGGGGGCCGGTTTCACGATTAGAATTACGGCTTTTTCCCAATGACGAACAAACTGTCGATTCCCTTCCCGCTCGATGCGGTGAGTTGACAGTACGTAAGATGCGCTCTACGATCGCAACGATTGCCGACCTGAAATCCGCCTGTCGCAATCTCCAGACGCGCGAGGGGGTGTACCTCTGGCGAAAGGGATCAAGTCCGTTTCATAGTTGTGTGCACTCAGTGACCCTGGGTGAATTTCGGGATATCAGTGGCTCAACGACAAGCGCTCAGATTCAGTCAGCAGACGAAGTTCTGGATCTGAATGATGGCCACTCCGTGCGGCGATTCATCAAGCCAAAATCGTTTGTATCGCTGATCGGAGCGGGGAAAAGGCTGATTGTTACAGAAGTAGCTAACGCGAAGTGCGTGATCGCGCCCAATGAAACAACGGTTCGCGATGGAATCAAAGGATTCGAATGTTTTCTGGCCGACGCACAGATTCGAGTGCATGTAAGACCGCTTCGAGTCCACGGCGCGCTGAAGTATCTGATCTATAAATCTCCGGTGGCGGCGCGAGTGGGAAGCCTTGCCACAACGGGAGTCGGGCGATGAGTACGTTGCGGATTCAAAGGATCAGGACGGGTGAGGTCGTCAATATCGTCACTATGATATTTGGCATTGTCGCCGCCTACTTTCTGACAATCCAATCGCTCAAACTGGAACTTTCGGCCAAGGCGGAAAACAGAGTGGTCGACACTCTCGACAAGCGACTTTCGGGGCTGGAAATACTTCTCAAAGAACGGACCGTTAGCAAAGAGGAACTTTTCCGCATGTCACAGCAGATAGAATCGCGGTTGTCGCGAATAGAGATGCATCTAACGAACGAATCAGGAGTAACGAGTGGCACACCATGAAACAAGAACGATATTCGTGACCGAACTGATCGCGCAACTTTCGGCCGAGTCTCTCGTTGAGATAGACCTTGACGCCATCCGGAGAGCATTGGAAGAATCGGTCGGCGTTGGCTCTGCTTTGAAGCAACTGTCGGAGGAATTGTCGGTTCTTCGGGAGGATTATATCTCGCGGATTGTCGGCATGACGAAGGCGCTGGCGGTAGCGCGTCAGACCGAAGATGCTCTGGCGGATGCAACAGATCTGGTAGCGGCGCTTCCTTCCATGTCGTCGCCGCAATTGGTGGAACAATATCGACGGACTACCGCGAAATTTCGGGATGCCTTCCCGGCGAGCTTTGGTCTGCTGGCCTCCTCCCGGCGACGAGCCGATGGGCGGCAAAGATATTCGGATTTCAAATAAGTAACGCAGAGGGACTTCAGTCCCGGCCAAGCGGGAGAATCTCCCGGCCAATTCACAAGAACAGAAAGATTAGGAGAGAGTATGGCAGTACGTGATCAGAATCTTGAAGCTATCGCCCCGGTCATTGCGACATTCAAGATTCACCAAACAACCGGCGTTGATGACCTGAAAGATGCAGATATCGGCAAGGCCGTCAAGCTCACCGGTAACGGCGAAGCAGGACCGATTGGCGCCGGGGATATTCTACTCGGCAAACTGGTGGCTTTGACTCTCACCGACGGCGATGTCGGCAAGCGTCTCGCCTCGGTGCAAGTGTCGGGGATTTGCAGACTGGCGGTATCCGCGACAGTACCGGTTGTTGGAAATAAAGTGGTCGGCGGAACATCCGGCACCGTCAAACAAGCG
>JBBTMW010000165.1:0-5148 GCA_038067995.1 Candidatus Zixiibacteriota bacterium | reverse complement strand
ACGCTATGAAAGCGTTTCCATCATTTCGTTATTTTGTCACTTTTTCAACAAGCCCCTTGCTGTGGGTTACTTACTGTGCGACGTCAGTCTTCCTTTTTGGAACGACCGAGAGCAAGATGAGCGAGGGGTTTGGATTCGCCGAGGGTGTCGGTGTGCGTGAGAGTAAAATGCAGGCTGTCTTTCGATACGAACCGCGCTGAGGCTTCGTACATTCCCTTCGATGTGTTTCTCATGCCGCGCACGATGCCGGCTTTCGCTTCGCCGTTGTAGATTGCATGCTTCCCCCAATTGTCCCAGACCGCCC
Organism: Candidatus Zixiibacteriota bacterium; assembly: GCA_038067995.1. Classification (GTDB taxonomy): domain Bacteria; phylum Zixibacteria; class MSB-5A5; order GN15; family FEB-12; genus JBBTMW01. Next base: position 4,844 of record JBBTMW010000165.1, on the reverse strand, counting down.
AATAGATTGAATCGTTTTTCGGATTGAACCAGAGCTGGCCGGTATCGCTGTAGGGGAGAAGGATATCTTCGCTCTTGACGGCAGTATGCATGAACTTGCCGGAACTATCAAATCGAAACTCTGCCGAGCCGTCTATGTCTATTGTAGTCGTCGTAAACGGAAGGGTGACCTCGCCGGATCCCCGCCAATATCCGTCGAGAGCCTTGTAGTCGAACTCGCGCTTGTTCTCCGCGCTCTGAGCGAGAGGGAAGAGGAGGAGAATGCCTGCTATGGTGATGAGTCTCAGATATTTCATAATCATATTGGTATTATACGCCCGCCGAATGTAACGGTTTCGCGGGTGGGGGCAAGAAAAAGATTGGAGGGATGAGAACAGAGATTTCAAATGATGAAGTGTGAGACATTGAGAGAAAGGATCATGGAGGTCGTTGACCAGACTACTGAATTTCTGCCTTCTTTGAAACGCTGTACTTTCCTTTCTACGCCACAGCGACCTACAACCTGGGTGTTATCGGATGTCCAGTACGACAGATTGCCCGACAACGCCATGACTCTCAGTTTATAGTCGCGAGCTGTTATTTTGCGATAGGATTGATAGTCCAAAACATTTGCCTCATGGGCATCAAAACTGCGCACATATCCCGCAGCGCTCGCCGTTGTACGGGAGTCGGCTATGAATGCTACCGAAGCCGACATGCTGATAATGTTCGGCGAATACCAATTATCCAGGTCTTTCCGAGGTTCATTGTCGTTCCAAACATACCCGCCCACTCGTGTTTGCCCGCTAATGCTCGCCCTGAACTGCCATCTCAGCGAAAGCGGCTTTTCGACCGCGGCGGAAATAGTATTGTAATATTCGATAGACTGATATTCAAATGTCCTGGATTCACTCTGCTTGGAGTGGAAGTGTTCAATTACGAGTGAATCGCCGAATTGCGGATAATAATTGCGCGACTCCTGATCTTGAGTCGTATTAACATGTGACTTGGTGTGGGAGCTTTGCCCCACTGCATTGATACCAATAGTGAGCCTTGTGCCGAATCTGCGGGACTCGCGTGAATAACCATACCAGATATCTTGCATCCATATCAGCATCGGACCGTTGGGAGATTGCAGCAGTCCCAGGTTCACAAGTGTTTCAGCCAGGGCCCTGCTTGTCGCGGTGCGTTTCCATCGCTTGTCTGCAAAGTATCTGTTGGCGTAAGCATAGGCAGTATCGCACAACACGCGGATCTGTTCAGAAGTTGGTTGTTTGTTCAGCAGTCCCCTTTTTTTCAGTTCGCGCAGAAGATGGAGCACCGATGCGGAGTATCGACCCTCATACAGATATCCGGCGGATAACCCGACTGTTGAAGTAACAGATGCATTATTGCCCATACCGCCGCCATCACTTGTCTGAAGGAGAGTCACCGAATCCACTCGATATGAGTAGACGATGCTTATTGACTCCTCAGAACTATTCCATTCGTAATTGTTGCGGTTAAGGTTTAATCCAGCTCTGACAGCCATATTGTATGAGAAACTTCGCCAGAAGTACCGACCGAACTCTAATCGTCCATTAAGGCCTACGGTCGAGTAACTGGTAGAAACATCGCGGTCCGCTGACCTTTCAGTGAAACCGCTGTCGACTGTGCGGAAATTCTTCCACGATGATGTCGAAGAAGATCTGTTCAGCCCACCTGACAAATCTCCGCTGAAGCTCCACCATGATCGTCGGGATAGCGAAAGTAAATCAAACCGAGAAGCAAAAGTCAGGTGGCTATAAGAATAAGAGCCATCGCTCTTACTTGTACTAAGGGTTGGAAAACTGTTGTGGCTGTTGCCCCCGCTATTTGTTCCATAGGCAGACATATCTCCCGAAACCAGCCAAACAGCGTCTTTGTATTTGTCGGGGACATAGTCCTGAATGCTGAACCCATGCTCCTCTGCAGAATGAGTTGATGTCACTATGCATACGAGAAGACAGAATAGTTTTTTGGTAAAGCGCATCAGTAGCCTCCCCTGAGAGTGACGCCGACCGCAATGCCGTAATTTCTATTCCAGTAAGTTGAGTAGCGGCTCTGAGTGTGAATTGAAGTATGACTGGCATCAGCGTAAAGGCGCATATCCAAAGCGACCGCAGGAACTAACCAATGATTGCATGAAGTCAGAAAGCGGAGTGTCCTTCCTTTGAGAAGCCCTTCTCCGTTATCGTCCATATCGCTGTAATATGCCGATCGCTCCCGTCTCATGGTTGCGCTGAGATCCGCAGAATAAACCGTCCGCGGGGTTGCGTGGTATTCCAATCCGGTAGCCAATTCGGCCTCTGCATTGTCCCACCATCGGTCGATCGTTCGGTGTACATCGGGAGCGGGGTGATCGAAAGTAATGTTGCCGCTCGTAGCGTATAGACTTGTATTCCATTGCCAACGAGACGAGAGCGGGAGGCCATAAACGACTGACACTGAAGTCGCGAGAATAATCCGATCAGCGCCATTCCATGTGTTGTTATTGTTCTCATAGCGAGAGGTGCTCTGGTGAACATGGGTGACCTTTGGAGAATCAATTGGCGTTGTGGCATAACGAATATGTGTCCATTCGCTACCGCTTCCGTGACTCAGATCGCCGGTGACGATGGCCTGCTGACCAACACGAGCCTGAAATCCGAATGGTCTCGTGTCGTAGGTCATGTTGTACCACCGGTCATCGATAAGATATGTGGTTTGAGTCGCTGGACCGCGGAGGAGATGCATGTGCTCCAGAGTTTCAGTCAATGCCGAGAGAAGGCTGACCCGATGCCGGCGGTCGTCGGTGGCGTAAGCGTTTACGTAATGCAGTGCTGTATCACACAGGGTGTGTATTTCGGCCGCAGATGGGGGATGATCGAGATACCCTTCCTTCTCAAGTTCCTCAAGAAGATACAATACGGCACTTGCATATTTCCCCTCATACTGCCGACCGATAGTCACGCCTGCGCGAACTAGAGCATTTCCACTATAGCGCGAAAGCCTTCTACCATAGCTATGCTCTCTAAGGCGCCATTGACGATTGAGACTGTCTATACTGTATGTATTTGATGAATTGTATCCTTCACTCCACACTTCCTGCCCCAAAAGTTCCCCACCCCATGACGCAAAAAAGCCAATCGGTCTTTTGACCATTCTCCATAAATGAAAATCAACTGTAAGTGCGATGTTGTGGGCATATGTATGAGGATCATTTAATATTGTTCGCAGAGAGTTTTCGCCAGCACAGTTGCGACACAGCGACGAATCGCCACGATCAGTATTGTCATAGGTATACCTAATAGCGTATTTGCCGGCAAATACTTTGTTCCTGGTAAGTCGGAGATTTTGCCATGTAGATTGAATGAATACTGAATGACTATCCCGTGAAGAAATGCGGCTATCATCTCGGTAGGGGATTTCCCAATACGAAAGTATCGAACTCTCATTGTCCCTAACGCCTAGTGCAGACCAGCCAGCATCTATCACCCACTGCTTGGCTATTACGGTATCCGGCTTGTAATCTTGAATGCGGAAGTTGAAGCTAGAAGAGTGTGCTGAATTACTGGCAGAGATGACCACGAACAGGGAAACAAAGGCCATCTGCAGAATGTGTCCGACCCAATGACAACGAGCGGGTTGTATGCGAATCAGGTGTGCTAGTTTCATGGACGGCTCCCTCTGACAAGGTCGACAAATATGAATGTATACCTAAGATAGCAGGAGGATAATCGACGGCGCAACTGTATTCGTAACGCATTGATAGAGAATGCGTTACGACCGCCCCTGCCCCCTCTTTTTACTTGCCCCGACCGCACCCTCACGGTACATTGAAGGCTCAGTTTCAGAACGAGAATAATGTTCTTTTCGATACAAGGAGACAACCACTATGTCGCTTGAGCGGCAAAAAATAGAAACCATCTTCCTCGAAGATGAGATGAAGTCATCGTATCTCGACTACTCCATGTCGGTCATCACCAATCGCGCCCTTCCGGACAGCCGCGATGGGATGAAACCATCCAACCGCCGCATCCTTGTGGCGATGCACGATCTGAATCTTCAGCCAGGACGAGCGCATCGTAAGTGCGCCAAAATCTGCGGCGATACCTCCGGTAACTATCATCCTCACGGTGAGCAGGTGGTCTATCCCACCCTTGTTCGTATGGCGCAGGATTTCAACATGCGCTATCCCCTTGTCGACGGACAGGGGAACTTTGGATCGGTCGACGGCGACGGCGCCGCGGCGATGCGTTATACAGAGGCGCGTCTTTCGGCCATTGCAGTCGAAATGCTGGCTGACATCGAGAAGGAAACAGTCGATTTCATGCCGAACTACGACGGCACTCTTCAGGAGCCGAAGGTACTTCCGGGGAAATTCCCGGCGTTGTTGTGCAATGGCACAACGGGAATCGCGGTCGGTATGGCGACCAGTTTGGCCCCGCACAATCTTCGTGAGATCAGCCGGGCTATCATCGCAACGATTGAGAATCCGGAAATTGCGAATGAAGACATTTGCAAAATAGTGTCAGGCCCCGATTTTCCAACGGGCGGGATTATCAATGGCCGCGAAGGAATTCGCGAAGCCTACACCAGCGGCAAAGGGCATGTCACCGTTCGCGCCAAGGCGCTGGTCGAAAAGATGAAAAACGGCAAAGAGGCAATTGTTGTCACCGAGATTCCATATCAGGTCAATAAGTCCAATCTCCTTGAGAAAATCGCGGAACTGGTTCGCGACAAAAAGATTGAAGGGATATCCGACCTTCGTGACGAGTCCGACCGCGATGGCATGCGCATTGTCATCGAACTGAAGCGCGACGTGATGGCCGAGATCGTTCTCAATCAGCTCTATAAGCACACGAC
>JBBTMW010000164.1:0-12823 GCA_038067995.1 Candidatus Zixiibacteriota bacterium | reverse complement strand
ACCGAGAAAGGCCAGAAGTCCGCCTCGCGAGGCGGTGATGGTGATAAGGACAACCATAAGAATCGCCAGCCCCCCATAGAATGCCCGGGAGAGCCAGCCGCGAAAGATAAAAAGCACTGCCACCAGCATAGGAATAGTGCTGGCCATGGTCGAGGCAAGGGTATTGGGGTCACCGCCCGCGCTGGTGCTTCCGGTCAGACGTTCCACATTCATGGTGTTCACGAAATTACCACTCAGATAACCCTTAAAGGCATCCAACGCGGTATATCCAATCAGCAAGAGGAAGACGGCGACAAAAGCGTGAAATCGCTTCCGTGTTGTGACGGTACAGGTAATCAGATAAAAGAAGATCAATAGTTTCAGAAAGTCGACGCACACATCCTTGGATTGGAAGCGTTCATACGACGTCGTTATCGATAACACCATGGCTGTAAAGAATCCCAACAGTAGAATGGTCATCTTGTTGGTGGGGAGCCGCACTGTGCCTTCGAATATTTTCTGGTGGATGACGACCGAGATCAGGGCGAATACTCCAATCAGTAATTCAGCCCTCAGCGGCGCCAGCGACGGATAGAGCTCGCCCGGGCGAAGAAGATAAATAATGAGATAAATCAGCATTCCCCACATCGGGTATTTCAATACCATGAGGACATTGAGAATCACCAGAATCGCCCCAATGATAAAGAGCGGGTTGACAAAAACCGCTGAGATTCCACACCCAATGCACAGTAATATGAAAAGCGTCAGCCAGAGGCCCTTGGCGCTGATGTATTGGGTATTCTCGAGTGATCGCATATTGTTTGTTATGACTGCCAGCAGTCAGGATAACATATGGCCTTTATACGCGGAGATTAAGCTTTTTTTCTAACCAGATTTAGCAGGCCGTCGATAATGCGTCGTCTGTCGTGCGGAAGGAGCACAATTGAAAACAGCCCGATGAGCATTGGGACAGTCGCCACTATGCAGTCGGTGAAAAGCCATCCCCAGTTTTCCGGGGGGAACAGCCACTTCATAGCCCAGGAGACGGGGAGCACCAGCACAATCGCCTTCGCTATCGACATGCCCGCCGTCGAATAAAACTCGGAGACGGGGGCGTTCAAGGTCTTGTAAAAGAACCAGGGGAAAATGGCGGAATAAATAATGATCTGCGGAATAGCGGTGCCAAGCGCAACGCCGACAATACCGAGCGGCCCCAAAAGGAGTAGTGACAGGACAATCTTTGAGACGGCTTCAGCGCTTAGGATATAAAAGGCCACATGATGTTTGGAAATGCCGTACAACACCGAATTGGCGATAGTCTGCGGCATATGAATCGCCGCCGGTACGATAAGGATATACAACACAACTATCGAATCGGCGAAATCCTTTTGCACCCACAACAACAGAAATGGGCCGCCGAACGTCAGCACCATGATGCAAAAATAGGCCGAGATAAAATAGACGTACCGCGTCGAGCGCGAATAAATATCTACAATCTTGGCAAAGTCCCGCTCGGCTTCAAAGTGGCTGATGGCGGGAACCAGCGGGGTGCACAACGAGAAGATAGAGCTTCGCAACTGCATAATAATCGACATCGGCACGGCAAAAAGCGCCACGGCCTCGGTCGATACAAAGCGCCCCAGAATGACATTGTCGGAGCCGTTAATGAGCAACAGCATCAGCACGATGAGAAATGAGAACATCCCATACGATAGCATCTCCTTCATCGTCGCCTTTGAAATGTATTCCCGGCTAAATGACATTTCGGGAAACATCCGCTTCCTCACGACGTTTTGCCAGGTACGCCCTATCTGGTGGATCACGAAGACGAGCACGGCCATTTCAACCAATCCCAGGTCAAGCCAGAGAAGGATGACAATGCCCGTTGTCTGTATCAACTTGATACCAAGGGAAAAATAGAGGCTGATGTCGAAGCGGTGAAAGGGGCCCAGCGATGTGAACGGCAGTCGCGCAAAATTCAGTGCCTGGCTAAGACCGATGATGAGAAGGGTGTACCGGGCCTTATCCAGATAAGCCGGAGGAATCTTGAAAGAATCGAGAAACCAGAACGAGAAAATGACAGTCGCCAACGCGAATATGGCGCCGATGAAAAAGTAAATAATGGCGGATGAACTGAAGACGCGGTTAACGTTGGTCCAGTCGCGGGTGGCATAGTGTTTTGATATGTATCGCACCAGCGATTGCCGCATGCCGGCATCGGCCAGCTCAAAAAAAGCAAGAATCGAAAAAGTCAAGGTCCAGATGCCGTAGAGATCCTTTCCCAGCTGACCGATTAGAAACGGCGTGAAGAAAAAGGTGATGCCCAAACCAATCACCATGGCGGCGTATGAAGTAATGATATTCTTGAAAAACTGCGAGCCGACCGATTTCACGCCGTATTCCCCTGTTGTGGAGGGGGATTGCCACCCGTGGGTGGGGCGGAATCGGTGCGCTTCATGATCCTTTCGATAATTGGTTTCAGGGTATATCTGCTGAATGCGATCCCTTTGGCGCGCCAGGTATCGTTTACAATGGTGATATTGAGGTGGCGTCGAATGCCGGTTGCCCATTTCATCTTGTATAGCGCGGCATCACCGCCCATGTCGTATTCGCCGGGCTTACCGGAGTCAAAGAGTCGTCTGATAACCGCAATTCTCATGTTTTCCCCGGGATGATAATACTTGAGCTGGGTATCATAGTCCGAACGAATGCCGGAGTAATTATTGCCGTTGGTGAGACAGCAATCAAATCCTGCGATAATACTTTCGATCTCAAGGACCCACACGTCGATATGTCCCAGCCTCAGCGCGATCGGCAAATACAATTCATAAAATGTCTGCATCGCCGATAGCTGACCGATGGCCGAACCTTCAGCTCCCTTCCAGCTTCGCCCCGAGACATCGTGCATGACAACAAATACATTCTCGGCGTCCTGGGCGGCATGCAGGCGATACAGCGAATGACTCTTCGCTTTGGTCAGTCGCTTCATACACTCATTCTTTATGTATCCCCGGCGCGCGCTATTGAGAGAGGTGAGATAGTCGTCCCATGTTCCCGTGATGCTCATAAACGGTGACTGGCGGCCTTCGGTAATCCGACCGCGAATATCCTTTTCCGTAGCAATCAACCCTGCCAGCTGTTGGGTCGAGGGCATCGATTCTTCCAGATTTTCAAGGATAAGCAGATCCCAATCCGGGAGGGTATACATTGCCTGTATTATCTGTTGCATCTGGTCGGGCGTCGTGCTGATGATATTGCAACGGGGCGACACCGGCGACTGGAGGAACTTGAGAAGTCGAATGGAGATACCTCGTTTGCTTTCGACTGCCCGACGCAATGGCGCCGCCGCTACCAGACTATCCCCCTGCCACAAGGTCACAACTGCAAGATGGTCCCCAGCGTTGTAGGCTTCTATCCAGCAGGAGAACCACTCATGCCGCATATAGGCATGGTCGAGCGGGGTCGCCTCCACGAGACGGTTCCATTGGTCGCCGATAGTGCGGAACTCGGCGAGGGAATTTATGACGCGAACTTGATAACGACTCATAGTTGGTAGAGGGATAGATTATTGGTTTCTGACCCTACCGGCAAGAAAGAACGTCGGTTGAGGCTGAATCATTTTGTCGGCGGGCGTCGTCGTGAGGATCGAAGGTGGGCAAGCACTGCTTTTCCAAGCGGATAGACAATTTCGTGAGCTCTCCCCCGTCCCATACCAATTCGGGGGATAGCCAGCCGCCGACGGCTATCAAGGGGGTAATCGACAAGCCCCGGGATTGTCGTAAACCCTGTACGGTACCCGGCCTGTTCGGATTCAAGAAGAATGTGGTCGTTGAACGATCCCTGGGGATAACAGATTGCCGTGACCAGCTGGCCGAGTTTAGACTCCAACATGCACTTTGATTCAGAAAGCTCTCGTCGAGTCTCTTCGACTGAAATTAGCCCAAGCTTATTGTGACGCACGGTGTGTGAGCCGACCGCGATATCGCGAGCGGGAAGAGCACAAATCTGCTCCCACGACATGCATTCTATTCCCAGCGTGTATTTTCCTCCGGCAAGGGCCTCCCAATTGTCGATAATGCCATCTCGCTCTGCAGGAGGCAGGATATCCATTGGCTCAATCAGGCGGCGGCGAATGGGATATTTGTTCAGCCTATAGTTGGGCGTAAAAAACTCGAAGACGGCCTTCATAGACTGAGGCATGGGCACTCCGGCGGCCTCTTTCCATCCTTCGTCACTGAGGTTATTCAACGCGTTGGTCACCCGCAAATGGTAAAATCGACGCGGCGAGTCGATAAAGTCGGTGGCAATAAATGACACGGCAGGCAGAGCTTTTACCCAAAGGGGAGGAAAAGCGAGCGTCAGGTTTTCGGAATCACCGTCATCGTATGTTAAGAGGGCCAGCGGTTGCCACGACTCAGGGGTCGATTCACCGCTTACGATTTTGGTGAACTCATCGAGCGAAATGACGCGAAATATTTTCTCAATCTCACGCAGTTGCGCCAGATAGTCGCTCTCGGCCAGTCCTTTCTCATAGCCCTGGAGATAGTCCGGTGTCTGCTCGCGAACGACCCGATGATACATGAAAACGGCAATGGCGGTCCGTCCGGTCAGAACGCGATAGAGCCGGAACAACAACTGCCACCCATGCAGGTGATACATGAGAAAGGAAAAAAGAGCGTGCATCATGACGTAGTTTACTGTATCGGATGAATAACGGCAAACGCGATGTTACGCCCACTCGATATCGGTCGGCATGCGGAAGTAGACATGAAACTTACGGGTGGGGTGCGGCCATGATTTATACCAACAAATATTGACCCCCAGAAAAGTAACCTTAACAGTCTCTCCGGCCCGCCGGAAGCCGAATCTTTCGTGGAGAATAATTGAAATGGTGTTATAGATCTCGACCCCTGCGTATACGGTATTGCGACCTTGAGCACGATGGTGCTCGGCCTGAATCTTGTAAATCAGGCGCGTTAACCCCCTGCCTCGTTCCACAGGTGGAGTAAATAAGTTATAGAAGTAGACGCCATCTGCTCCCGGATCGAGGATCGAGCCGGTAAGGGGGGAAAAGACGCGATGGATCGAGGCCCAGTTGATGCACACAAGTCGTTCACCTCGCGTGACAACCGCGCTGGTATCGCCGCGACGTAATCGCATGAGAAAGGTCTCGCTATCTATGTCCACGTCACCCATAGCATTGGCGTCTTCCTTTGTCGCAAGTCGAACGCGATAGTCTGGGTTTGATCGAATATCCAGGCAAAGATTGTCGGTCACAAACATAATGGCATGATTGTAATTGAACAGACCGCTGGGAAGATGCCAGCAAAGAACACGGAGAACATGCTCAAATCCAAACTCTCGTAGTCCCAGACGATGTCGCTGGAACCAGGATTGGGGTTGCGAGTCTCTCTCAGGCCGAGGCGAAGGCACAAGCTTTTCCGTCTTCATATATATCAAACCCAATATCATGATATTGGAGAACGATGTAAAGTTTCAAATGCCCTGACATCGCCGAATATCGGAGATGGTATACCGGGAATTCAGGCTTTATCGGGGAAGGGTGTCAGTAGTAAGCGTGACGGTGCGCACCGCCACTGCGCGAACGGCATTCTCAGAGTATGGAACTGTCCAATATTCGCCGCTCCGCCACATCGGATTAAAATTCATGAAATACGACGACATCGGGTGGCCGCTATTACCGCTGGGGATGACCATCTGGGCGCTGTCAATGTTTGCAAAGTCGAGCACAAATCGCCAGCTTGCTCCGGCGACAACCTCAAATCCATTTTCTTTCACAGACGAAAAGGATGCATTGAGAGTTCCGGCAGAACCTCCTCGCGGCCAGGGGCCATGCGACAAATTGAGGAGACTGCTCAACACGGGGATACGCGAAAAGGGATGATTCATGGTCAGTGTTTGCATCTCCCTCAATGATCTTCCGGCGACGTCGGTGAGCGCATCCTCGGCGGCAATTCGACTGCAGATTTCTCTCGTTTCCCGAATCGAATCAGTTTTCACATTATCAAACCATGAAGATGCAGAATCATGATAGATTTGATCGAGCCAGGAGGTCGAAATGCGACGGGCTAATCCTTCGATTTCGTCGTTGAAGATAACTTCTTTGAGCCGGTAAATGAATGACAGCATTACTGGCGCCTCGCGTGAGTTGAGTGCGCAGGATCCATCCCACTCTGCAATGGCTTGAGCGACAAAGTCTTTTCCTGCTGATTTGAGCGCTTTCACAAGGGGCTCCTTCCAGCGCAAAAAATAGACATTGGTATCATCGAGCTGAAATCGCTTCATGTCGGCAGGACTGAAGGATTGATGTGAATCGAGGAGATGGGATATCCGAATAATCCGGTCAATGGCATAATTCCCGGGTATCGGATATTGACTCCGTTCTGATTTGTTGTTGCAGGTGGCCAGCCAGCCCCGGTCCGGATTGTAGGCGTGTGGGGTTTCCTCGAGTGGGCGGTATCCAAGCCACTTGCTAGAAGAATCGGCGCCATCCAGAGGAAGGCCGATTGCCTGTGGGGGGCGAACGGGAATCGGCGTGCCAAGTTGATAGCCGATATTGCCAGCGCTGTCGGCATACATCCAGTTGGCGTCAAGAGCGCCGAGGTTGGTCACGATTCGGCGAAACGATTCGAATTCGGCTACTCTTGGCAAAGCGAATCCACTCGTCGCCGCAACATCTAAATCGACATCGAACCCTGCCCAGCGGACGGCATAGCGCGAAAGACTGTCGGTTGCGCTTGAGACTATCGGTCCGTGCTGAGTGACGCGAACTCTTTCGATGACTGGAGTCGACTCACCACGGACATTGATTGTCTCCGGGATCACTTCGAATGGTTGCCAGCCGTTGGCCGTCTTGTATTGCGCGCTGTCATCGGGATTGATTGTCTCGCGGTAGTAATCGATGACATCGACTCCGCCGACCGTAAAGCACCAAGCCGCCTTGCTATTGTGGCCCATGATGACAAACGGAAGCCCCGGCGCGGTGATTCCCAAAACGCCACTTGTGTCGGTGGTGACATGTACCCCAAGGAGATACCAGAACTGCGGCAGTCGGCTTATCTCCAGGTGCGGATCGCTTGAAAGTATCGCCTTTCCTGACGCGCTCTTTGATGGCGACACGACCCATCCATTGGAGGCCAGTGACTGCGAGAAAGGAGTCAATCCCGAACTATTGAGACTTTTGACGACCGTCGAACCAAGGAGACGCCACGGAGAGAAAAAATCCATCAGATCAGTGCCATCATGTTGGCCAGTTTCCGGAGAACTCTCAGGAACTGTTACCGGCGACCAGCCGGGATATTGCAGTATCAGCGAACGGGCTTTTTCGGGGCCGACTTTGCCGACGATGCCGAGAAATGTATCTTCGTTGTTCTGCAGAAAATTGGCATACCATGTCTGAAAACTTTGGATGGAGAGACAGTCGTAAACGGTCCATGGCTCACAGTCATTTCCTAGCAGATAGTACTCAAATGGAAGCGCGCTGCACTTCGCAATATAGGCATTGACACCATCGGCATAGGCCTGAAGAAGTGTCCGGTTCGTTTCACTTAAATGCGCCAAGGCCGCTTTCGCCAGTCGATGATGTCCGATGGTCCGCTGTTGTTTATCCATCTCAAGAGCGTAATCCCCCAACAGTTCACTGAGTCGCCCTTGTGAAAGCCGTCGTGTCAGATCCATCTGAAAGAGCCGATCCGAGGCGTGAAGCCATCCGACTGCGAAACATGCATCTCTGTCAGATTTCGCCCATACCTGCGGAATCCCCATACCATCGTAGGTGATGTCAATCGGCGATTCGACCCCCGGCATGGCGTACGGACCGCTCACCGGTGGTATCGATTTGCGAAGAGTCAGGGCGACCCACGATGTCCCGCCTGCAATGGCCGCCACAGCAAAGACGCAGAGGAGGAATATTATTTTGCGGGTGCTTTCACGCATGGGTGCTACTCACAAACCTGAACATGAGCCAAGAACTTTGCGCATATCTGTGGGCGGTCCCGCCTTAAAGCGGGATTCCGTCTGCCGCATGATGTGAATCTGATTCTCAGTTATTGATTCCCGAGGCCGGAGCAGGGATTCGTCCGCCGCGGCGAATGAAATTGCTAGACGAGAATTTTGAGACGGCCATAATTGGCGCCGTTCCCAAAAGGCCACCATACTCGGCCGATTGTCCGACCATTTTACCCGGGACCGGAATGAAGCGTACGGCCGTTGTCTTGTGATTTACGACGCCAATGGCGCATTCGTCGGCGATGATTGCAGAAATTGTCTCGGCGGGTGTATCGCCGGGGATAGCCACCATATCGAGTCCGACCGAGCATACGGCTGACATTGCTTCGAGTTTTTCAATGGTGATAGCTCCGGCTTCGACCGCGCGAATCATGCCGGCGTCTTCAGAGACCGGAATAAATGCACCCGACAAGCCGCCTACAAATGACGAAGCCATGAGTCCGCCTTTTTTCACAGCGTCATTGAGCATCATCAACGCCGCAGTGGTGCCGTGGCATCCGCACCTTTCGAGTCCCATCGCCTCGATAATATCGGCGACTGAATCTCCTTCAGCTGGGGTGGGAGCAAGAGAGAGATCGACAATGCCGAACTCCACTCCGAGGCGTTGCGACACTTTGCGTCCGACCATTTCCCCCATGCGGGTTACTTTGAATGCCGTGCGCTTGATTGTCTCGGCCAGTGCGCCAACATCGCATTGTCCGGCCTGCTTGATGGCATTCAAGACAACCCCCGGGCCGGAGATGCCGACGTTTATCACCGTTTCCGGTTCGGAAATGCCATGAAAAGCGCCTGCTATGAAGGGATTATCTTCGACGCAGTTGGCGAACACCACCAGCTTGCAACAACCGATAGCCTGGGGCGTTTTTTCAGCCAGCTCTTTAATGATATATCCCATCCGCGCGATGGCATCCATATTGATGCCTGCCCTGGTCGACGCGACATTGACCGACGAGCAGACGCGTTTAGTACACGCGATGGCGTCGGGGATACTGTCGATAAGATTCCGGTCGCCATTGGTCATTCCTTTTTGCACCAGCGCCGAATAACCGCCGAGATAATCTATCCCCAGCTCTTCAGCGCAGGAATCGAGGGTGCGAGCGACTTCTATGAACGTCGCTTTGTCGTGTCCGTCGGCGACAATCGCAATCGGAGTCACCGCCAGTCGCTTGTTAGCGATGGGGATTCCAAATTCGGCGGAGACCTGCTCGACCGTCTTCACATGATTGGCTGCCCTGGTCATAATTTTCTCGCGGATATTGGCAAGAAGATGCTTCGGATCGCGGTCAGAACAATCGCGGAGTGAAATGCCAAAGGTAACGGTTCGTATATCCAGGTGCTCGACCTGGGTCATATGAATCGTCTCGATAATTTCTTCCTGTTTGTATGACATGGCGAATTATCAAATACGGTGCATGTAGCGGAAAATATCTTCGCGCATGACGTAGACTTTCATTCCCAGTTGCGCCTCGGTCGATTGAATCCTATCCCTGAGAGCGGTGAAGTCCATGGCGCATTGGCGTATGTCCACAACCATAATGAGTGAGAAAAAATCCTGCATAAGGGTCTGCGACATGTCTTCGATACTGCAGTTGAGTTGCGCCAGCTCGGCCGTGATAGCGGCTACGACGCCGGGGCGATTTTTCCCGAAGGCCGCCACAATGATGCGCAGTGAATCGGTGGCCTCGATTTGTTGGTAGAGTCCTCCCTTTTCGCGCAGTAAGGCCTGATCGGGTGGGAGTGGCTGGGGATTGGAGTAGGTGTGCGCCGGTTCTGTCTCGCGCCCGCTCACTTCGCAGGTTGCGCCGGTAATTGTTAGATTCCCCTGCTGATTCTTGAGGGAATCAACGACGGTGTCGACCACTCGCCGCAGATCCTTGGGGGAAAGTTGCGCACCGACTTTTCCGGCGACTATTTCAGCGATTCTGCCAATTTCATATTCCGACATACTCATAGCGCTATCCTTCTAATCCTGTCACAAAATGTCGCGCAGAAGCTCTTTTCGCGGCGACGGAATGACCACTGTGTTTACAAGCATCCCATTGCGCGAAACGACCTCGGCTCCTGCCGCTACGGCGGTTTCCACCGCGCCAACGGGGCCGGTGAGTGTCACATATGCCTTCCCGCCGAGAGCCATGGCGAGCTTTATTTCAATCAGCTTCACTTCGGCAGATTTTGCCGCCGCATCGGCCCCCTCAATAAGGGATGCAACCGAGAAAGATTCGATAACTCCCAGGGCATCTAGTGTGACTATCTGCGTAGCGCCGGAGATGGCGCGAAAGACATCGGGATGCACATTGGGAATGACGAATTTATCAATCACTGACTCCTGCCCATACTCTTCGCCGGCTCGGACCGATTGTTTGACCGCTTCGACATCACCGGCAACAAGATTGATATATTTGCCGGAGCAGATTGTTCGGCTGAGAACCAGTTCGACATTGGCGGCTTTAACCATGGCATCCGCCGAGCCAATTCCTTTGGCTATGGAGCTGTATTCGATGAGTCCTATTGATGTGTATTCCATACTTAACCGGCCTGAATGATAATATGTGAAGTGACCTCTGTCACTCTCCCCGAAATTGAGGCGTGTACCGGCGCGCCAAGAACATCAGGAGGCACGTCGCCAATGAGTTGACCGACAGTCACCCTGTCTCCCACTTTCACCACCGGATCGGCTGAATTGCCGATATGTTGCGAAAGGGGGATGATGACTCGTGACGGACGCGGTTTGTCGTCGACAAAGTCGGCATGATGATTATAGGGCATCAGTCCCAGTTTCCGCGTCAGCCGCTCAATCGACACTTTGCGATGCTCCTGCATCGGATGAGCGCGAAGGCTCTCCACCGGAGGGGTGTAGCCGAGGTTTTTGAGGCGCAGATTTGTCTTCGACCGAACACACGCCTGCTTGGGGTCGAGATCTTCGGGGCAGGCGAAGAGAGAGCAAAGATTGCATTCACAGCAGTTCATAGCGTATGTCCCCCAGAAATCATCCCGCTCACCGGCAAATCCGAGGGAGCGCATCACTTTGTGGGGTTCAATCTGGTATCCCAAAAGATATCGGGGGCAAAACTCGGTGCAGTATGAACATTGATCGCAGGCGCTCTGGCCGATTCTTTTCATTTCCGGCATGGTTTGGTCGCGACGACGAACGAGACTATGCTCCTCGGGGAGGACAATGAATCCGCCGGTGGTCTTGGTGACCGGTTGCGAAAAATCTCGCACCAGTTTTCCCATCATAGCGCCGCCGTCGAGAACGGCAATTTCACCCTTCACCGATGAACCTCCGGCGCAGTCAATGCACTCCTGAATCGATATGCCGATAGGAACGCGCAGTGTCATCGGGCGGCGAACCGCGCCGGTGACGGTTATCCATTTTTCGGTGACTGGTATGCCATTGGCGGCGAGGGCGACATTAAGAAGGGTTTCGACATTGGAGACGACGCACCCGATATTGATTGGATAGCCCCCGTAAGGGATCAGCCTGCCGGTGGCTTCGTAGACGAGAAGATATTCGTCGCCGGCGGGGTAATAGTCCCCCATTTCAAAAATCTCATTCGATGTGCCGCCGAAGATGCGTTTGAAGTGGCCGATGATATCGTGGTTTTTGGACTTGATTCCGAGCACCCGCCGACTCGCTCCCACCGCATCGGCGACAAGCGTCATCCCACGGGTTATCTCCTCGGGATGGAGACGCATCAGCTCTTTGTCTTTATAAAGAAGGGGTTCGCATTCTGCACCGTTGGCAAGGACGGTATCGGCGGTAGCGTTGTATTTTACATATGCCGGAAATCCGGCCCCGCCGGCACCGACCACTCCGGCGGCGCGAACTTTGTCAGCAAGGGCATTCATGGTTTGGAAGACCCATGCGGTTCAATCACGCCAGCTGTTTCTTGTAGCGAATGGCGCTGGGGTCCATTTCCCCTTTGTAGTATTCCTCATTGACGTCGTATTCGTCGATGATTCCGGTTACGGCCGCCTCAATGGAGACATTTTCATTGCCAATGGCCAGTCGTGCGGCGCGTCCATAGGCCACCATCACCAGCTCCCCTTCGCCAGCGCCGAGAATGTCGGCGGCAACAATGGTGTCGGTGTTGGGGGCTTTCTTAAGATTGTAGGGCTGTATAATGAGAAATTTCAGCCCCTGAGTATTTGTGGTTTTGCGGGTTGCCCAAAGGCTTCCGACGACTCGTCCGATAAACATACGCTATTCCATTCCTAAAGCGATCTTGATCGCATCGAGTAATTGCTGTTTTCCGGCCATTGATATCTCCCGACCTCTGATTGAAAGATTCTCGACCGTGCGGGCAAAATTGCGAAGCTCCGGCACGGTCATCTCTTCGAGTTGGCTGAGCGTCGGTCGCATTGGCGGGGAATACGATTTTGACAACCTCGACGGCGACGATGCCGGCAGGTTCGGTTCCTCGGCATTGCTCTCTTCAGCGGTCAGCGAGAGACGGGTTTCTTCGGGGTGATATTTGGAGACATACCGCAATTGTGGCAATATCGGCGCGATCAGTATATCCGGCCTCGGGATAACATGAACCGTGACCACTTCCCCGACAAGCTGGGCGGCCTGAGCCGCCGCTTCGACTGCCGCCTGCACTGCTCCAAGCTCTCCTTCGATGCGAATGGTGAGCAATGCCCCATCGGTAACTTCAGCAGATGAGACAACGACCGCGGCCGTCTTGGCGGCGGCATCAGCGGCGGTGATTGCCGCGATAAGTCCGTTGGTTTCGATGAGGCCAAGGGCGTAATCTGCCATAATAGGCCAACTATATGCGTTTCAACGCCAAAAGTAAAACGGGGATTGTTGGAG
>JBBTMW010000163.1:0-21052 GCA_038067995.1 Candidatus Zixiibacteriota bacterium | reverse complement strand
CGCCATCTGGTCGGCGGAGCCAAAACAATTGGTCACCCAGATTTAATTGCCCGCAGAAATCCCCTCAAGATCGATATCGTACTGCTTGATTTTTAATCTCAGCGTCGACTCAGGGATATTGAGCTTTTCGGCGGCATGTTTTTTCACGCAATGCGAATCGCGGAGCGCCCTGACGATAAATTGTTTTTCGTGCGTCGCGAGGAAATCATAGAGAGAATATGTGGCCGAAAACTCCATCGCCGAAGGCATAGCGGTAGCGGAAGAAATCGAAGTTTCTTTCCCACCCACCGCCACTTTTGGAGATATCGCCTCGACTGCTATTTCTTTGGTGTCGCCAGAAAGGAGAATCATCCGTTTCACTTCGTTTTGAAGTTGTCGAATATTGCCGGGCCATGCGTAGTCAAGCAGGAGACGCATCACCGTCGGAGAGACTGTCTTGCCGCTCCCATTCAGAAAATGACTGACAAGGAATGGGATGTCCTCTTTTCGCTCCCGGAGTGATGGGAGGCGAAGGGTAAACGCCGACAAGCGATAATAGAGATCGTTGCGAAACTCTTGCCGCTCCATCTGCACTTTGAGATCCTTATTCGTGGCTGAAATAATGCGCACATCTACTTTGCGAGGAACGGTCTCACCGAGGCGGACGATTTCTTGCGATTCCAAAACCCTGAGAATCTTCGCCTGAATCGACAGAGGCATATCACCAATCTCATCAAGGAAAAATGTCCCGCCGTGGGCCTCTTCAAAGAGGCCAGGCTTATCCCTATCGGCGCCGGTAAATGCTCCTCGCTTATAACCGAACAATTCCGATTCAAGAAGCGTCTCGGGGAGAGCGGCGCAATTGACGGAGATGAATCGTTTGTCACGGCGACTCGAGTTATAGTGTATCGCCCGCGCCAGTAAATCTTTTCCGGAACCGGTCTCACCTTCAATGGAGACGGAAATATTTGAATTGACAATCTGACGCACCTGCGCCAAAATCTCCCGCATCTTATCATTGCGCGTCAGAATATTCGGGAACGCCGATGTTTCCATCAGTTGCTGTTTCAAACGCTGATTGTCCTCGGCGAGTCGATTCTTTTGCAATTCCATCCATTTGAATGAAATGATATCCGAAAACCCGACGGCAAAGTTCAGTTCGGCTTGATTGAAAGGGTTGAGCGAATTATCGACGGTAGGCCGGTCGAGATAGAGATAACCGCTGGATTTGTCGGCCAACATAAAAGGGACAACAATAAGTGATGCCACCGATGCCGGTTGACCGGCAAACAACTCATTTACATTCGGATCGCGCCGGCAATCAAGAAGCAGGGTAGGACGATTTTTCGATATTTCCTGCCCAAGTAATTTATTGAAAGTGGAAATGAACTTTGCGGTCTGCTCGGCCGTCATCGCGCATGACGCCACGATTGGTGAGCCATCGCCGGAAGGAACATAGATCAAGGCTCTGCCTGCTCCGGTCTGGCGTATCATCGATGCAAGAATTTCGTCAAATTGACCGGTCTTGAACTCGGCATAGTCAGCCTGCGAAACGACATTACCGAATATCTTAAATTCATTCATCTGCGACACCGAGAGCGCTACCGCTTGCTCGCCAAGAGACAACAAATATTTATGCACCTGTTTAACGCGGCTCTGTTCGTCGAGGGTCGCAAACAGTCGCTCAGCACGGCTCAAGCGCCGGAATCCGGTCGAGAGATCACCGCTCTGACATGAAGCAATACCACCAATATAATCGGATTCTGCGAGCCAGTAATCGAGCCGGCTCTTCTTGAAAATGCGGGAGGCTTCATCGAGCGACATCCGCGCAAAATCATGGTGGCCATCCGCTCGCGCACAAATTTCGACAGCGATTAGCAGGGTGCGGGCAAGCTCGTACTGGTCAGCCACCTGCCTCAAAAGTTCGAGCGACAGACGTATCGATTCGACGGCTTCGGCATGTCTACCGGTTGTCGACTGCACCCTGGCAATTATGCGTCGCGCAAGGGCAATTTCAGCCCGTTCACCAAGGCTCGTGGAAATCTCAAGGGCCTTCTGGCCGTATTTCATGCTTTCAGATGCATTGTCGAGAGCGAATTCCGCCTCGGCTAGCCGTCGTGCCGATTGCGAGACGAGGGCCGACCCAGGAGCCATCAAAAGCGATTTTTGGTAGGCGTCGCTGAGAATCGACTTGGCGCGATAGTTGTCTTCGCGCTCCAAAGCCAGCTCGCCGAGATATTCAAGCGCGATAACATGGAGACGTTTGTAATCATTCTTGCTGATAACCACTTTGGCACGCTCGAAACACTTTGTCGCCTGAGCAAAATGGCGACGACGTAAATGCAGGTATCCGAGAGAAAGGACGTTAACTGCGAGAGAAAATTCTTCGTGATGCTCCTCATCGTAGGCGATAGCAGAGATAAGGGCGGCTTCGGCTTCGGCCCACTGGCCGGTATGAACCTGGATTCGTCCGAGGTTTCCGGATATCTGGAACTTCTTACGATCATTGCCAGCGACCTTTTCAAGTGCGTCGCTTAAACAAGTCGTCGCCTGCGGGTAATCGCACCGCATAAAGGCCACGCGGGCGAGCTCGTTAAGTGCATCCACCTGTCCGGCATCGTCGCCTGCGCGTCGGAATGACGCCTGAGCATCGCGGGATCGTATTTCTGAATTCTTGAAATCGCCGATGGCGGCGTAAGATCGTGCCAGAATCAGCTGAATCTGGCCGTAACGCTTGTTCTGGGGAAGGTCGGCAAACAACTTGGCGGCGCGAAGTCCACTGTCCAGCGCCGCCTTGTAGTTACTTTCGTGATAGCCGACTTCAGCCTTTAGGGCAAAAAACAGCCCAAGTTCGTGAACGCGATGGTGAAAATCGCCCTCTGAAAGAGAGCCAAGATCACGCACGGCCGCTTGAACTTGCTTCTGTCGCAATAGCTCTTCAATAGCCAAGAGTCTATTGTCGAAATCGAGCTTGGGTGAGGATACACTCATTGTAGCTCTTTCGTGTCTTTTCTTTCGTTCCCTTTACTCGGACGGACTAGTAGTCCTACCCGAACTTCGATAACTCCTGTTGCGTGAATCGCCTGTGGACTTGCCACTTTTCGTGAATGAACTCCGGATGCTGTTGAAACTGGTTGTCAGCTGAGTCGAAATTGTCGACACCAGATTCGTGAGCCATCCTGAGTCACCGGTTGAGTAGGTCTTTTGAATGATGGTCGGATCAAGCACCTGACTAGTGTCAATAGGAGCCGTACCAGTACCACCAACCCCACTGCCATCATCCGAGTCCCATGGGTGCTCGGCGGGCATAACCGGACTAGAAAACAACGAAAGTGCCAGTACAAGCAACGCCACAACGGCCGCATACATACGCGACTTTTTCATGACCTTATGCCTCCTGGATTATGAGAATTACCAAAAACCATATTTCAATTCCTATTTAGAATGCGAATCGAATATTTCAACGTAAGTAATGCGCGGATGATATCCACAGAAACTTTCTACACGATGTGAGGCTTCGCAGTTCCTGCTTCTTTGGCAGGATACATTTGACGTAACTGTTTGTCAAGCCCTTTTTTGGGCCGGTACAAGCTTTGGCGCACATTCTGCGCTGGGACGACTTCGGATTGCCTCTTTCTTGCGTAGGCCGGCGTTCCGAACCCCGCCTCCAGCGGGGAGAGAAACCCGACAGACTATGATCTCATCTCTTCCCCCCCGCCTCTACCTCCTCATGCCCCGACTTGAACGCCTCAAACAACATATCGACTGTCACATCCCGGATACACCGCAGATACTCGTTCCCTTTGAGCGGGCAGGCATTCCGAACGCATGGGACGCAGGGGTGGTGGCTCAGGACTATCATTCGCTTCCGAGAAGTAGCAGGTTCGGTCTCTTTGGGGTCACCGGCGCCATTGATAGTTATCACCATCGTCCCTACCGCCGCCGCGAGGTGAATCGGCCCCGAATCATCCCCGACCACTAATTTGGCCCGCGACATGAGCGCGGCTGTCTGCCTTACGGTCGTTTTGCCCGACATGTTGATGGCTTTGCCATCTCCGACCCCGCTGGCGATCTGGTCCCCTTCGCGCATATCATCCTTGCCGCCAAGAAGCACGACCGGATATCCATACTCTGAGGCGATTCGCCTGCAAAGCGCGGTGTAATTCTCCGCCCCCCACCGGCGTGAATCCGCTCGCGCCCTAAATGAGACTGCCACAAAATTGTTGGCGACAAGTCCCTTTGTCTCTGGCAAACGCTCGAAGGCGTTTTCGATATCTCTGTCGTTCACCATGAGGCACGGCTGGTAATATGTGAGCGACTTCCCGGATACGCGGAGAAGCAGATTGAAGTAGAGCTCACTTCGGTGAACTGAATTGACTGGTTCGGGCAGAAGAATCGGCTTTGAGAGCAAGAGCCTGCGTCCGTCAGTGGCATAGCCGATTCGTTCCGGAATCCCCGCCAACACTAAACTCGACGCCGACCCAAATGACGGCGGCATGACAATGCCGAGAGTAAACTTGCCCGGAGCGACGAGAGCCTTAATTCGAAACACCGAGCCGATACCGTGAAGCGAATCCCCCGGAATCGGAATGATATCGTCGACTGAGGGATTCGATTCGAACAGATCGGCAAAGCCCGCCGGAGAAAGAACCGTGACTCGCGACCCATGCCACGCCTCGCGCGTTTCGGCCACCATAGAAAGGCCCATGACGGCGTCGCCGAGATGATTGGGGACTCTAATGACTATATTTTCAGACATTGAGGGGAAGTATAGCGATTTCGGCGGTCAGAAGCAGGCGGGAAAAGGATGACCTAACCCCCTGCCCCTTCCCTAAAAGGAAGGGGAGGAAGAATTCGTGCGCGGCAGACGCTCTCGTCTGCCCGTCCCAAGTTCGTAGGTCGGTGTTCCGAGGTGCGCTACGCGCAACGAGAAACCCGACATCTCCTCATACACATACGCGGCATACGACTGGTCTGCCCGTCCTTCCCCTGTCATTCCCGACAATCCCGCACTAGGGCGGGAGTAGAGGGGGGAATGAGACGGAAAGGGATGTCGGGTTTCTCTCCCGCCTTTGACGGGATCGGAACCTCCACCTACGCAGAGATTCCGCTCCGGTGGGTCGCGTTCACATCAACAAGCTCCCCTCAAGGGTTAATCGCAATACAAAGTAGTTCTTCAGCTCATCGAGATATCGCGTTTGTGAATCGAGCAAGGCTGACTTTGCTTCCAATAGCGCAATCTTTGATATTTCACCGTTATTAAATCGTAAATCGGCGATATCAAACCTGTGGCGCGAAAGATCAATCTGCTTGTTCAACACTTCGATTTTCCGATACGCAACATCAATTCCATTCAAAAGATTTTCAAGGTCAGCCTTTGCGGAGCGTTCCGCTTTCACTACCTCCAGCCGCGATTTCTCAGCAGAAAGTTCGGCCGCCCGCGAGGCGGCGCTTCCTGCCCCTCCATCCCAAATGGGGAAACTGAATGACAGTGTCACCCCCCAACTCGTGGTCGGATTCGGCATTGTCACTCTATCCCGCTCAAGTTCATCGCGCCCCATGGCATAATTAGCCGAGAGTTTACCGCTCAACCCGTGCCCTTTGGAGGAAAACTCAGCGGCCCGTTTTTGTTTTTCATAGGAGTAGTGGGCTTTCGCAATCGCCGCCGATTGCTCCCATCCGCCGCGCATTGTCATCTTCTGTTGGTCGGACAGATGCGGCGGCACGGCTGGAATTGAAACCGTGACCATGTCGAGCGGATCGGTATCCAAAAGCATTGCCAGATCGCGGCGTTTCGTCGCTGACTGGTTGTCAATGTCATAGCGGGACAACTCGGCGTCGAGATAGGCCGAAGACGATTTGAGCCATTCATCCTCCGCCAGAATACCATCGCCATATTTGAGCGAATCGATGCGCGCTTTCTCCCCTGTCGACTCCCACTTTGCTGTCTGCAATTCTTTTTGCACGCCAAGTTTCAAAACACTGAAATAGGTCTCGACCACTTCCTTCTTGAGAGCAACCATCTGCTCTCGATAAGATATTTTGGCAATCTCCATGTCATCGCGGCGATTTGAGAGATCATTGCGGGTCACCGAAGGTTGCAAAAGGGGTTGCTCAAATGTGAAGTCCAGGAATCGTTGGCGGTTGATTTCTTCCAAAACGCCAAGCTTGTCAGCACCGTCATAACGGGGATAATTAGCTTTGTTTCTGCGAAGATTGGCGCGCGCAAACAACTCTCCACCGGTGAAGAGACTCTGCTTCAACTGCAAGTTGGATGACATCGTGAAGTCGGTCTTCTTGTCCAGGAAACGCTGATTTGCTCCTGAGAAAAACTGGAGGGACTTATCTTCGGAATAGGCGGGCAGTTGTCCGTTGAGAGAAACCTCCGGCACCCAGAAGTTTATCTTTTCGGCAAAATACTGTTGCTCGGCAACCTGAAGATCCCCTCGCACGGCCGCTGAACGGCTTGAGCGGGATACGACTTTTTCCAATGCTTCTTCGAGCGTGATGTCGGTAGCATAACTTGTTGCGGACGCAAGCAGGACAGCGACGATCAGCAGAGCCGGAATCCATCCTGAATCCTTGCAGGCCGGGTCCGTCTTCGAACCCCCCGTTCCGCGTTTGGTCAGTAGGCAAAGGTGGCGGGTCTGAAGACAAACCCGCCCTACTTGGAAAAAGATGGATTCCCGCCTTCGCGGGAATGACATTGATGAAGGCGTCGTGGAATTTGTAAACGTTTTCAACCAACGCCGTCCACATTGAACGGAACCAATTATCGACTTCTTATTCATACCGTAGTGCCTCGATTACATCCAATTGCGCCGCTTTACGCGCCGGATAGAGTCCAAAAATCATACCTACTGCCGCGGATACGCCGACGGCCAGAATTATCGAATAAAATGAAACAACTGTCGGCCACTTGGCGTAGAACGACACCGCCTTTGAGAGGAATAATCCCAGAGCGACACCGACGACACATCCCAACAAACAAATTGCGACCGCCTCTAAAAGAAATTGTCGCATGACGTCATTCTGAGTCGCTCCTACTGCGCGGCGAATGCCTATTTCACGGGTTCGTTCGAGCACCGATGCCAGCATGATATTCATGATGCCAATGCCGCCGACCAGAAGTGAAATTCCGGCTATTGCCCCCATCACAATATTGAAAATCTGCTGGGTCTTTTGGGTTTGGCGCAGAAGGGATTCAGGGACCACGATGCGATAATCGTCGACTTCGGCGTGACGGCGGATCAAGACACGCTCGACCAGTTTGGTCACGGCGCCTACCTGCGAAATATCGCGAACTGTCACGATCATCTGATCGATTTCCGGGATATTGAATTTCATCTCTTCTTCATCCCCTTCCTTGTGCATCGCGATCACTTTTGCCAGCTCTTCGTAGTAGCGCTCAATCTTCTTGACGGCGGTATTGAAGGGGATGTAAATATCCTCGTTCAGATTTCTCAGCTCAAAACCCTCAACCTTTCCCCGCCCGATATATTTGTCAGCCATGACGCCTATCACCGTGAAATTCAAGTCGCCTATCTGAACTGTTTTACCGAGAGCATCAGAGAAGGCGAAGAGCTTTCTCTTGGTGGCCGCCCCCAGAACACAGACCTGCGCAAAAGTGGCGTCGTCAATCTCACTTATGAATCTTCCGCGCCCAACCTCAATTGAGGTCGAATAAATGTAGGATGGTAGCGTCGCCACTACTCTTGTATTGGCCTCTTCGCCCCCTGATCGCACCTGCGAAATCCCTTCAATGCGAATGGGAACGACATTGGCCACGAGATCGGTGAATTCGGCGATATTGTTTGCATCCTCAAGGCTCAGCCCCGGCGAACGGGCCATCCCCTGATCGGTGCTCACCGAGTAGTCGGGGATTTTGGCGTAGACAACGACATTGTTGATGCCGAGGATAGAAATCTGCTCAAGCGCTTCCCGCTTGGCCCCTTCGCCGATGGAAAGCATGGCGATGACGGCGGCCACGCCGAAAATCACCCCCAGCATTGTCAAAAACGTTCGAAGTTTGTGGGTTAACAGCGAATCGAATGATATATCCCAGATTCGCCGGTACTTCATCGGCCGCGGCTCCCGCCACCTCTCGGTCTGTCTGGTGTAGTCGCTCCCGATTTATTCATTTCGGGTTCGGTGGCGCGGTCTCCGGGGAGTTGGCGAGAATCAATCGAGGGGTCTATCAGGCAGATTTCTTCATCCCCTTTCAACCCTTCGGTCACTTCGATAGACATATCATTTTTTCTGCCGACAGTGATCGGTTTGGTTTTGCCACCTGAAGTATAGACCACGGTCTGACCATCTTTTTCAAAGACCGCTTCGATAGGCACAGAGACGACATTGCTGTCCCGGTCAAGAATAATCGAGCAGGTTGCCGACATGCCGGGTTTGAGTGTTTCATCCGATTCAAGGACTAAGATTTCGACGTCAAAAACATTGATTTTCGAATCCCCATCTTTGCTTCTCGCCAAAGTACTTTTTGTCGTTACTTTTCCCTGAAAGATTTTGTCCGGAGCGGCGTCGAGACGAACTTCGACAACTTTTCCGGTGTCAACTTTGCTGGCATCAACTTCTGACACTTCAGTGTTGACTACCATCTCATTCAAGTCTGGAATGTTTACGAGTCCCTGCCCGGGCCATGGTGAGTCCCCTTCCTGAACCTTTGCCATCGATCCCCCCTTCCAAACTTGCATGTAGACGACAAGTCCGGGTATCGGGGCGGAGAGGGTCATCATGCCGAGGTCTCGCCTGGCAAGAGCGACCTTATCGACGGCGCGGTCGACTTCGGCCTGAGCCTTGTCGACATCGGACGTCAGTTGATCGAGCTTTGCTTTGAAATTCAGCTCGGCCAATTCGAGTTCCATTTTGGCTTCCTCGGCGACGCGCGGAGCCTCGTGTTTCTTTTCATCGTAATTTCGCTTGGCCTTTTCAAAATCGAGCTTGAGCTGTTTTTCCTGAATGGTGTATTCCTGTTTCGCTCTATCAAGCGCCGCCCGCTTAATTTTTAGATTTGACTCGTGCTCGGCCACATCGGCAGTCTGCTTGGAGGCGTCGAACTTGATAACCTGGTCCCCCTGCTTGACCATGGAACCTTCGGGAGCAAGCCAAGTGATCTGAAGCCCCTGCACTCGAGGCGCCGAGAGCGTCATAGCCCGTTTGGCGTCTACCGTGCCGCTCTCTTTGAGGGCGACGATAAACTCCCCTTTTGACGCGTGGGTTGTCGGAATATCGATATCGGTCGAGAAGATTGCGTCGACGCCATAATAGCCCCCAAGGATTACTATCGCGAAAATCGCGACAAAAAGATACTTACGCATGAAAAACCTCACTCGCTGAAAAAGGGACACCACCATCTGAAGTCCTCGGTATACTTAATATATACGTGTCGATGACGCATTTGTTCAGCCGGTCTCACATTTTCCAGCGTCGGTGAGTCCACATCCACTGTTCCGGGTGGGCACGAATATGTTTTTCAAAAAATCGCACATATTGTTCGGTCATAGTCCGAATGGCCGCCCCTTCATCACCTCCGACGTGATAAATCGGATCCCCGGCAATGATGACATGTCTGTCAAAGCGTTCTCTGGTCAAAAGACAGGGGACAATCGGCGCTCCCGACCGGATGGCAAAAACAGCCGGTCCTTTCGGCCACGACGAAGGGCGTCCGAAGAAATCGATTATCAAGTCTTTGCCGGGATCATGCTGATCGGCCACGAGTCCAACCAAATGGTTCTGTTTAAGAGCCTTGAAGACACCCTTCAATGCCGTTTTGAGTGGAATTATTCCCACCCCCATACTGCGGCGAAAATCAATGAACATTTCGTCAACGAGGGGATTGTGCTGGGTTCCCACAACAAAATCGACGGCATGGCCATGAATGGACGGATACATGCCGAGCAGTTCCCAATTCCCGTAATGGGCAGTAATAAAGACTCCCCCCTTGCCACGCGAAAAAGCGTCCCTGATAGCGGCGTCACCCGGGCTTACCAGAATCGATTTCGCTCCTTCGACCCCAATCCGGCTAAATCTCGCAAACTCAACCAGCGTTCGGCCGATATTTTCAAAGACGCTCCGGGCTATATCACGAAGTTCCGATTCGGATTTCTGAGAACCGAAGGCATGGCGAAGATTTTCGAGCGCGATTCGTCGCCTCCGCCCCCACATATAATAGGTCACACGTCCGAGGCCAATTCCCAGTTTGTCGGCTAGTGATGAAGAGAGGGATTTTGCAAAT
Source organism: Candidatus Zixiibacteriota bacterium (assembly GCA_038067995.1). GTDB lineage: Bacteria > Zixibacteria > MSB-5A5 > GN15 > FEB-12 > JBBTMW01. Next base: position 10,824 of record JBBTMW010000163.1, on the reverse strand, counting down.
CCGACCGCCAATTTGATAATCCAGTATTCACACCGGTGCGCTAGCGACGCCATGGTTCATCATCCTCATCCGGCTCCTCAGGGGAGCTTCCATAATCAAAATCAGTTGATTGATATAACTCTTCCCGCTCCCATTTCTTTTCATAGCGCCGCTTGCGTATTCGCTGAAGAACGAAGCCGATAACAACAAGCGCCGCTAAGAATAACCACAACCAGATAGTGTCCATAAACAGGGTCGAAATATTGTAGCTTGTATGCAAATGGTCAAACAGTTCGGCCTGAAAACCTGCCTCGGTCGACCCTATTGACGCCACAAGCGCGCTGTCTGCGCCTTGACCGAGGGCAATGGTTTGGAGAAAAAGACTCAGAGAGCCTGTTCCGTATTGTCTCGTCAGGTATTCAACCGCCCGATAACTTTGCGCATAGGCCACATGGGCACGGCTCTCATTGAACCGATTCACCTCTTCGATCTCCTCGAGTGGAATAAAATCTCCGAACACGGCCGCCTTGCTCATGGCGAGATTGTCATTCCAACTCCACTCGCTCGACACGAGCATGGCCATCCCCTCATCAAACCATCGGGGCGGTGGGTAGAGACCACAGCGATCCGCTACCGCGAGATGGGCATATTCGTGCGATATCAACTCGGCGAGCGATTTATCTGACGGAGAAATATCCGGCGATTTTAAGACCATCATCTTTCGCAAGGGAATAGCCGCCGCCGCTCCCCAGTCCGGAAATCGTCCGCCAATGCGGGCGGTAAAGGAATCGATTGATTCCTCGATGTAGATGTCCGGAACATATCGAAGGCTTTCACCGAGGAGGTCTCGGAGACGGGCACTGACCTGTGGCAAAAGACTATCTGCCTGCGACACCCAATCGGAGCGGTCGAAATGGTAGCTCCCCCACGGCCGGGATATGAGAGGTTCGTTTCCATGGGAAAGCGACCACAGCCCGACTATTGCGATAACGGCGTGAGATAATAGGCGAATGATTGCGGGACATTTTGTACGCATGGTACAGATGAAAAGAACGGGGATTAGCTGGCGAAGTCAATCACAGGAAATCAGTCGAGACCGACCATCGTTTTGAGCGAGGTGATCTCCTGCGGGCTTAAAAAGCGCCAGTGTCCGGGACGAACACCGTGCGCCTGAATGCCAGCGAAATCGATACGCCTCAGGGTTCGCACCGGATGTCCTGCTCCCTGGCACAATTGCTTCACCTCATGTTTCCGCCCCTCAGTCATGGTAATACGGATAATCGAAGTATCCCCGACGAACTCGAGCACATCAACATGACCGTGGCCGATGGCGCCGTCTTTCAAGCGAATCCCCTTGCCTACCTTGTTGCACGCTTCCTGAGAAAATCGGCCGGAGACTTTTGCTTCGTATATTTTTTTCACCTGATACTTGGGGTGGGCAAGACGATATGCCAGATCACCATCATTAGTCATCAGCAAGACCCCCTCGGTATCGAAATCGAGTCTGCCAACGGGATAAACCGGATGGTCAACTTTGCGGATGAAATGCATGATTGTACGGCGACGAAAGGGATCGAACAGGGTCGTCATGACGTTGCGCGGTTTATTGAGAATGAGGTATAACTTTTCTTCTATTGGTGAAACAGGGCGGCCGTTCACTTTCACGACATCGGTCGGATCGTTCACTATCGTGCCGACCGCAGTGATAATATGGCCGTTAATCGACACCTTTCCCTCAGCAATGAGGGTTTCGGCGCCACGACGGGATGATACCCCGCATAAAGATAGATATTTATTAAGTCGAGTCATGCCTCTCCGTATTGGTTAGAAAGACAATGATACGGAGAATTGTCCAAAGGTCAATATCGACCGCAAAAGATTAAATGGCTTCGGTTTCTTCGGTCTCAACCTCAATCAGCTCTTCTTCTTCACGGCTGGCGGGATCAAATGTCCCATCGGCAACATTCAGCTTCATCGACATCGCCTCAGTGGCGGCGACATTTTCTAATCTCAGTTCCGTTTGACGACGGTCTTCAGCGGCTCTGACCAGCTCTTCAATTTCAGACATACGTGGCAGAGCATCGAGGTCGTTCAATCCGAAAAATTTCAGAAATTCGTCGGTCGTTCCATACTGAAGGGCTTTCCCTACCCCTTTAGCGCGGCCTTTAATCGTAATCATACTTTTTTCAAGAAGATTATGAATGACGCCATCCGAGGCCACCCCGCGGACATGTTCGACCTCACTCTTGGTGATCGGCTGACGATAGGCGACTATCGCAAGCGTTTCAAGCGCCGCCTGAGTGAGGCGCATCTTTCGTCGCCGGGTAAAGAGGTCTTCCACATATCCGGTATATTCCGGTATAATATGGAACTGAAATCCGCCGGCGATTTCCCTGATTCGAAAAGCCGAGGCTCCCTGAGTATATTTGTCATTCAATTCACTTACCATCGTAGCCACTTTGGCGACGGTCATTCCCTCGATTGATTCGGCAATTTTCTTTGATTCTATCGGTTCGGGCGAGGCCAGAATAAGGGCCTCGACGATTGCGTGCGGGGTTCCATGTTCCATAGATTATTCCATCTCCTCTACTGTTTCCACAACTTCATCCTGTATACCGGCGATGACCGCCTCTCCTTCATCGAGCCGGTCAAAATAGCGCTCGCCGCGATAGACGCGCACCTCGGCAAATGGCACCGACTGCATGACTGTTAAGCGATGGCTCCGCACCAACTCCAAAAGGGCGATGAACGTGACCACCGCCACGATCTTTTTGGGGGCATCAGCGAACAATTCATAAAATGTCGCCATCTCCTTGTCCTTGAAAAAGACAAGCAAATGACCAACGCGATCCTCAATTGATACTTCCTCAAATCCAACCTGATGAAAGGTCTCGCTCCGTACACCGGACATTACCTGCTTATATGCCGAGACCAGATCAAACAGGGTTGTTGCAGGCATCAGATCGACCTTGGACTCGACCTTGCCTACGGGAGATGGCGGCACGTAGGTTTGTTCTTCGATGAGCGCCCTGTCTCTGAGAATTTCTGATGCTTCTTTGAATTTCTTGTACTCGACCAACGCCATGATAAGTTCTTCGCGCGGATCAAAGGTATCTTCTTCCCCTTCGGTTCGCGGCAGGAGCATCTTTGTCTTGATGCGAATGAGGGTGGCGGCCATGAGGATATATTCCCCGGCCACTTCGAGATCGAGCGCTGTAATTAGATTGACATACTTGAGATACTGGCGGGTGATTTTCGCAATTGGAATATTGTAAATGTCGACTTCTTCCTTGCGAATCAGAAACAGCAAAAGATCGAGCGGCCCCTGGAAGACGCCGATATCAACGCGATAGTCGCTTGAAACCCCTATCGGTTCGTTTTCTATACTCACGATCGTGACTCCCTGTAATTCATGTTCATCGACGCTCGCACGCGCCCCATCACTTCCTGTGCCCTGGTGCGTGCCCGACTGGCTCCGTCATCAAGGACTTCCCAAACGAATTCCGGCTTTGTCAAAAGGTCGGCTCTCTTTTCGCGAATCGGAGCAAGAGAGGTATTGACGCTTTTTGCGGCGCGAAGTTTGCACTCAACACATCCGAGCTGGCCGCTTCGGCAATTCGGAGCGATCTCCTCGGCGTGATCCGCAGTATACACCCGGTGCAGTAAATAGACCGGACATATCTCCGGCCGTCCCGGATCATTCTTACGCAGCTTTTGCGGATCGGTAATAAATGTCCGAACCCTCGCCTCGGTCTCTTTGTCAGAATAATCAATGGGGATGTGATTGTCATACGATTTCGACATCTTTCGATTGTCAGCGCCGAGAATCAGCGGAATCTCGGTGAAGAGAGCCTGCGGCTCGACAAATGTCTCCCCAAATGACTGGTTGAATCGCTTGGCGACATCATTCGCCAACCAAATATGCTTTTCCTGATCTTTCCCCACCGGCACCTTGTGGGCATTGTAGAGACAAATATCGGCCGCCTGCAGAACAGGATAGCCGAGAAAGCCATAGGTGTCGTGTGCTTCTTTTTTCTCGGTGTAAGTGGGAAGTCGGGTCAATGTCGGCACCGTGATGAGCATCGAAAAAATCAAGTGAAGCTCGGCGTGCTCTTTGACATCCGACTGAATGAAAATCGCAACGTGTTTGGGATCCAGTCCGGCCGAAAGAAAATCAACCGCCATTTGGAATATCCGCTCACGGAGTCCTGAAAGGTCATCCATCGAGCCGGTCAGTGAATGCCAGTCGACAATGCAGGCGTACATGTCGTAGTTCTGCTGGAGCCGTACCCAGTTTCGGAGGGCGCCTTCAAGATTGCCAATATGGAGCGACCCGGTCGGCTGCATACCTGACAAGATGGTCTCCCGACCAATCGGTTTCTGTGGTGTCGTAACAGTGGACATTGCGGAAGAGAGTAACCCGAAACGCCGGAGAGGTCAAACAAAATATCGGGTTCGTTGCCACGGCGAAGGAATTTTCGCTCTGTAACGCATTCCGCAGTGTAGGTCGGTGTTCCGAACTACGCCTTTGGCGGGGGAGAAACCCTCAAATCCCGTCGCACCCTCACGCATGTCACTCCCGCGAAGGCGGGAGTCCAGTCCTAACTCTTAAGGAGACAAGACTGGATGCCCGCCTCCGAGGGCATGACAGAGATGAGAGCCTGGTGCACTCCCCCTTTCAACAGTCCCCTTCGCGGGGCATCCGGAATCCATCTTCTCATTTGATTATCAAGCCGCCAATGAACTCTGCGGGGAAATGATTTTTGCAAAACACGAAGATGTCGGGTTTTTCGCGCGGCTTTGCCTCGCTCAGAACGCCGACCTACGCAAGAATACTTGGATCGAAGAAATCGCGACTCAGTTCGAGTCCATGAATAGATACGGCCGCCATGTGTCGGCGATAGAGACATGGCGCTGGATAAATGCTATAAATGTCGGCTTCACCGGACGGCGGTGCAGTTTCATCTCGGCCTGCTCCGGGGTGCGATCCCCCTTGAGATTGTTGCATCTCGAACAGGCGCAGACCAGATTCTCCCAGGTGTCCCCGCCGCGCATCGTTTTCGGAATAATATGGTCAACTGTCATCGGCCCTTTGACTGTACCGCAGTATTGACAGCGGTGGCCGTCACGGGTGAGGATATTTTTGCGGGTGAGCATGATCTGCTTGTGGGGTACGCGGCGATATTGCCAAAGTCGGACAACCGAAGGAAGGTGATAGTGGTTATGGACACTGCGGAGAAAGAGACCGTCGGACTTTTCGATCATCTCGGCTTTCCCCTGAAAAAGCAAAACAATGGCCCGTCGGGCCGAGCATATGGTAATCGGCTCGTAATTCTGATTCAGCATTAGGACACTGCGATTAATAAGACTCATCGTGTCGCCTTGCTTTGGTCCGGATATAACAATGGCCTGGGCGCCTCTGTTGTCGTTGCGTGTTGTCTCCCGGCCATCCGAACCGCATGTGCCACTTGTAAATATCGGCACTTAGCTTATAAAGGTACTGTCTATTCTACCAAAGTCAATAAGGATTTCTCCAATCAGGCTGTACCCCACCCAACTCCTTCTCGCACAATAAAAAAGGTCGCCGATATGTCGGCGACCTTTTGTTAAGGCGTGTATTCGCTACTCGCTGGTCACGGGCACATCGCCGGGCCTGCACCGCCAGCAAACAGGTACTGCACCAATGCCGTCAAGTCGACAACGTTGATAGAAGCATCACCATTGACATTTGCTTCCTCTTTACATGGAGGCGTTGGTCCTTGGCGGAACAAATAATCCACTAAGAAGGTAACATCCACGACGTTAACGGCGCCAATCATGTTCGCGTTTCCTCGAATCTGTGTTCCGTCGGTTCCGCAACAATCGCAAGGATTCGGCACACAAGGCGTGCCATCCCCCTGATAGCTACCTCCGATAATCCCGCAATCCAGAGCCGTGCTAATCAAGCACGTTCCATCCTGTTTACAGCAGGCTCCGGTCTGAACCGGCGGAGGGCACGGATTCGGCGTGCAACTGGTGCCATCACCTTGATAATTTCCACCTATGGCTTGGCATTCTGTTCCAGAGAGAATGCTACAGAATCCTGTCAAAGGGTCACAACATGCTCCGAACGCACCGCCCGTATTCGTGATTACGAATGCCAGATCAAGCGACGGAGGGGGGTTCTTGGGTAAGCACTCATGAGTGATGACTCCCCCGGGAATCGAAAAATTGAATCCCCTAACGTCGATAGAAACCCATTCCGGATTGTAATCCGGGATTTCGAAGTCGTACACCCAGTGTCCGGAGGGATCGGTTCCCGCAAAAAGTGTGGTACGACTAATGTAAAGGGCTTCATCCTCGCCGGGAAGCGGCGGTCGGCGGGGATCGGCGGGTGGATTCCCCGTCAACGACCAAGCGGCGGTCGACCAATTGACAGCAACTTCGATTTGCGATGGTATCCCCGGTAGGAAAGGAGCCAGATCGAACTCAATGTGAATTTTCTTGTAGCGCTGGTCGTCATAGGGGTGATCATAGAACCAGACGTTTATCCATTGGCTGGGATAAGTGTACCATCCCTGGCCATAGGCATCCGAACCTCCACCACCGGCAAACTGACCATTCGGATCAATCTGCACCTGAAATGTGTTCTGAATCGGCGGCAGAACGACCTGGGGCTCATACATGTCAGTCCAAGTCGTGGGACATACTCCCTGGTACATTCTAATAGTCCCGGTTGTGGATCCAGACATTCCTGAGAGTGGACCGCCAGGTTTGCCAATGAAATCAATTTGATAGGTAATGTCGAAAAAGCTCTCAACAGCCCAAGTCCCGCCGGACATCATTGTCAGAGTTGTATGTCCGGGGCTTGGCATTCCAAAATCGGTTCCCGCGGTGATTCTCAGCAAATCAAAATCCGGATCCCCGATCGGCAATTGCGCTAACAACCTCCAGAGACCGGTCTCGAACGACTGCGGCGACGTTCCAGGCAATCGGGCCGCCTGATCGGTTTCAGCAATGGAAGTTGAAATAACGACGTCTCGTGCAAGCCCGGCAAGGGTGCCCGTGCCCGACATGTGCAATTTCAATTCCATCTGCGACTCGGAATGAGTTCCACCCAGACTGCCGCCTGGCATTTCCGATGTCAATGACAGAGGGACTAATTCAGTTTCCATTTCGATAGTCGTTCCGGGTGGCAAGCCGTTAAGTACCATTATTCTTGCTTCGGGATTACTATAGGTACAAAGCGACGGTTGAGCGGCTGTTCCAGAACCATTGTCCTGAGATTCACAGGTGGTTCCACCGCACGGTATCGGTCCCCAGACGGCGTCGTCATTGAAATGATTCTTCGTTGACTTCCATCCCCATTCGGCCAGAACCGGTCCCTGAACAAGTTCTGCGGAAATGCCAACCCAATATATTTTCCCGATTTCCTGTGTGAACCATTGGTCTGGTCTCAAAAAAACATTGTACTGATAATATTCGAGGTGGTCATTTGCGGAAAATGTCGCAGTGACAGGATCATACCATCCCTCCATAGTCGTTGGCTGAATCGTCCTCACCACAAAATTTGTTACGGCAATCCGCTTGATCACTTTCCCTGGACGGCTGTGAGAGGTCGGGGTCGCCGGAATATCCTCGTAAATGACTATATGAAATTGCTTGATAATCCCCTGCACTCCACCCTTCCATGCCCCCCAAAAATGGATATCTTTAATATAACCCGATTCAGAGCACTGCCAGTCATCGGCAAGCATGTTCGGGTACTCAGCTTTCACAGCCCAACCTGATTCGTCAGGCAATTGCGGAAAATGCATCTTGTGGCCGTTGGCCGGCTCCCAGTCAGCGAAAGCAAATACTGGAAACAACAAGATCAGCCCCAACATCAGCGCCCATGCTCGTGGACTACTCCACTTTCTACACATCGTCCTTCCTCCAATCAGCTTCCCGCCAATGACAATTGCTCGTCATCGGCGTCTCGTTAAAATATGTACGAAAATCAAATTCCCGTCGACATGACGACGGTTATGATTTCTCGTGACTGTTGTCAGCTTCAAGAAGCGTCAGATGGCATCATAGAGATGCGCGACAGGTCGAAATGGGAGGATTCCAGATGTGATGCGAATCAAAGATGTGCGGTCGGTCGATACTGGCAATCGCAAGCAAGCGGCCTGTATTTCAAGTTAAACAAGACTATTCCGCCCTCTTTGTCAAGAATTATGTTAGTTGGCAAATCTTCTACGGGCACATCGCCGGCGGCGGGCCACTCTGAAAGAGGTAGGCAACTAAGTATGTGATGTCAACCACATTCACCGATCCGCTGGCATTTACATCCTGCTCCAATTTGCAGTCGTTAAGGCAGTCCATAAAAAAGGCACACCGTATTATGCGGAGAATATCAAGCACATTTACGCCACCGATTCCATCAGCATTCCCTCTCATTTCGGTTCCATCCGCACCGCAACAATCACAGGGGTTGGGCTTGCATGAGGTGCCATCCCCCTTATATGTCCCCCCCACCAAGGCACACTCCGACGCAGTCATAATCGAGCAACCGCTGTCCGGCTTGCAACATGCCCCGGTCCCCTCCTGCGACATGACCGCCCCTGCCGAAAGAAGAGCCATCACCAATGCCACGCTGATCACTACCGACTTACGCATACCACACCTCCAAAAAGACAATCGCCCGCGTCAATGCGGGCTGTTTCATGTATGCCTGTTCTTTATTATTAAGCCCGAAAGCAATGCACTTCCGGCGCGATAGTCTTGGTGGATGCGAATGGCAGAGAAGGGCGAATGGGCAGAACACAGATGCAGGCTTCTCGCCACCGCAACGGGTAATGTCATCTCCTGACACAATCAAGCCTGCGCATGCATTTGTGTCAAGGCAAAACGGATATTGAACTGGATTGGTGCAGAATTTGGAACTCAGACACGCAAAACTTGCGATGCGTTTATGAGAAACGAAAACGGGAGGGAATGCCGCTTAATTGTCGTCGCCGCCGAGCGCTTCTTCAATACCGTATTTCTTGATCTTATCAAACAGCGTCGTATAATCGATCTGCAGAATCTGGGCACACTTGCGCTTATTGCCACGCACCTGCTTGAGTACCCTGAGGATGGTCGCCTTCTCGGCCCGCATCTGGGCACTCTGGCCAATCTCTTTCAATCCCGCACCCTCTCTCAGCTGGATTTCATCGGAACGCTGAAGGCGAATGGCGAGATGCTCGGAGGTTATTTTCTTCCCTTCGGCCAAAATCACAGCACGTTCTATTGTGTTTTCCAGTTCCCTGACATTCCCCGGCCAGTGATATTTCATCAGGAGATTCAGGCCGTCCTGGGTGAGCGACTTTTGCGGCTTGCGCATCTCCCTGCAGTACCGATCGACAAAGAACTCTGCCAGCTCCTTGACATCATCCTGTCGCTCCCGAAGTGGCGGTATCACTATAGGAAAGACCGACAAGCGATAAAAGAGATCCTCGCGGAATTGCTTGGCCTTGATGAGTTCTCCCAGATCCATATTGGTAGCCGCTACAAGGCGAACATCAACCTCGACCGTCTTAGTGCCACCAAGGCGCTCAAACTTTTTGTCCTGAAGCACGCGCAAGAGTTTCGCCTGCAGAGAAATATCCATGTCGCCGATTTCGTCGAGGAAGATGGTACCGGTGTGGGCTATTTCGAACTTACCCATCTTACGGGCGTGGGCGCCGGTGAATGCCCCTTTTTCCGAACCGAATAATTCGTTTTCCAAAAGCTCATCCGGAATTGCGGCGCAGTTGAGGGCTATATACGGTTTGTCTTTTCGGAACGAGAGACCGTGGATCGCGCGTGCAAACAACTCTTTACCGGTGCCTGATTCTCCCTGAAGAAGAACCGATGCATCAGACTTGGCGACTTTCTGAATAAGATTGCAGATCTCGATCATCCGGGCATTTTTCCCGATGATATTCGGAAGCCCCGGTCCTCCCGCAAGCTCCTCACGAAGGAGTGAGTTTTCAGCACGCAGACGGCGATTTTCGAGGGCACGGTTGACCATGACACAGAGATGATCGGTATCGAAGGGCTTGGCTATGAAATCGAAAGCCCCTTTTTTCATGGCGTTGACGGCGCTTTCTACCGTTCCATAAGCCGTCATAACTATGACGGTCGTCTCTTCGTCAACCTCTTTGGCACGGGAGAGAACTTCAAGCCCGTCGATTTCGGGCATCATCAGATCCGTGACGACGACATCGTATGATTTATTATTGATAAGCTCGATAGCCCGACGGCCATCGGGGGCGCAGTCGACTGAATGTCCTTCGTCTGTCAGAGTCTCCGTCAGCATGTTGCGCATGCTGTCTTTGTCATCGACGACCAGAATGTTCGACATGTTTACCTCGTCTGATTCCTTTTCGCGTCCGTATCCACCTCACTCCCCTCTAACCGGGAGGTGCGGTGGCTTTCTCTCTTTATCGGAATCTGACGAGATGAGTAGAGGATTTCCCCTGTGCAATTATGGAACAAAAAGAAGGGGGAATCCAGTCTTCCATATCAAGTAGAAAAAGGGACATCAGCGTTTTTCTTTGGTTTGTCATTCCCGCCTCCCCTCTGTCATTCCCGCCTCCCCTCTGTCATTCCCGCCTCCCCTCTGTCATTCCCGCGAAGGCGGGAATCCAGTCTTATTCTTCTTAGGGAAGAACCCGCAGGGATCTGCCATCTTTGACAGCCACAAGAGGCGGAACCCTTCGGGTTCCACCCTGCCCTATGTTAAAAACTCGCTGACAAAAGGATGTAAGCGCAAAGTTCTCATCTCTGTCATGCCAGCGAAGGCTGGCATCCAGTCTTGTCTTTCAAAGAGTTAAGATGGATTCCAGCTTTCGCTGGAAT
>JBBTMW010000162.1:0-5035 GCA_038067995.1 Candidatus Zixiibacteriota bacterium | reverse complement strand
TTCGAGAGGTTCGATAGTCAAAGACGACTCGCCCACTCGATTCAAACCGATCATGCGGTTGGTGAGAAAATTCTTGGATGTAATCCACTTGTGGGACAACTCCAGAATCTCCTGCTGATCCAGTTCAGACTCCCAGTCGAGGACAACGCGATCGACCTTCTGTTCATCAACTACCAGATCATCCATAGTGAGGACGAATTTGACTCGCACAGGTCCCTTCCTTTCGAAACGTGCCGGTTCAGGGTCTGCCCTGAGTAATTGCAAGCGGGATGCCGCGTTGGCGGGAACCTCAAAAGTCATGCTATCTGATTGTGTTGGTGATGGTTATGGGAGTTTTGCTGGCTGGGAATCTGAAGAAAAAAGAGAGAAGTTATTGTAGTCAGTCGTGTTCTGTGGGGATATCCCCACACTTTTTATCTAAGTCGAATAGAGGCAAAGAAAAACCCGGCGGTACTGCGAACCGCCGGGCCCGTGTCGTATGCGGAATGGTGACGCTGTCTGACCGTCTCATCAAGCAGACCCGACATCCACTGCCGGAAGGACCCACAGCCATCGGTGAATTGGAGTTCACTGAATGGCCGTTCAAGGGGATTGGACAAGTCCATGTCCGAAGGTCTGTCCGTGACCCATGGCTCCAATGGAGAGCCGTGTCGCTCATTGAAACAGTCGCAAGCGTCTAAGACGCGGCCGATCCGTTGCGGGCGGATCAGCTGTGTTTTTGATAGACTCCACCCAACCGTCGTCTGTTCAGACTGTTTTCTGATGCTGACGGCGGGAATGTGGCGCCATCCGCACCTCCCTTCTCATTGATGGTTCACGAGATGGCGGTGATGGGCGTCAAGAGGCAGGCAAGAAGAGTCCTGGCGGCGCACAAAGGCACATGCACGACCGTCAGTGAGGGACGCATAGCGTCTTTTTCGATCTAAGTTGGTGAAGTTAGTGAGAAACCCTGCGGGGGCTACTTCGAAGTCTGGCGGACTGAAGTTGCCTATAACTTATACAGAAGGGTGCAGGGTGTCAAGGGGAAAATAGGGGAGGCGCAAAGATTGCGACGGGGAGGGTGCCTTTGGAAGTGTTGAAAAGAACCTGCGAATTGCCGTTCTCTTTCGGAAATGTCATTCCCCGGCTTGACCGGGGAATCCATCCCAAGTTCTTCTAAGACAAGATGGATTCCCGCTCTGCTCCCGTCTCGGTAAGCCGGGACGGGATTTGTCGGGAATGACATTTGTCAGGGTGCAACGAGAAGGGGAGGCTTTTCACCAAGCCCCGAAAAGGTGGCCGCCCCGTCCAGTACTTTCCTCTATTCAGCTACTTTTTGCCAAAGCATGCGTATACTCCGTGCGGGTAGACATCCATGTTGTTAAAGTACAGAGTGTCGGCAAGCAGTACATCCTCAGCATGATAGTGAACAGCAAGAACGTTGAATGAAGAATCCCTCACCGGCACATGCCAGGTCGCATACATCACGTATTCAGTATTAAATGATCGCCACTCACTGTGCGGCTGTTCCCCTTCGATTCGCAGCGATCCGCCAAGGTATGCGTTAAATAGGTTCAATGTTTTCCATTCCTTCGCAGTCGCAGTGGAATCAGGAACGGCAGAATACCAAAACATCACCGCTAAAGTATCAGGCTCCAAAACATGCAGGTTTATATCAATTTCGAGTGTTGTGTCGCGATCAAAATAGAACTGGAATGTGTCGGCAGGATATGTATACCGGGAAGTCACCGCGATCTTGCAGGGACCCGGAATTATCGGGAGCGAAAATCGCGAGCTGTCATCGACTGAAAAAGTCTCGGTCGTATTATCGGTGTAAATGACGGATATTGAAGGGTGCTCGCCCGTCCTCTCGACAAACGGCATGGGGGGATAGTGCCACGGATCCCATGAGCCGCAAACCAAGCTTTGCAGCGTGCCCTGCAGTTGAATAGTTTCCCGATTCGACGCGATATATTTGTTGCGGTCGGTGCATCCTGAACAGGCGAGAGTGACTGAGAGTACCAGCATGATGTATTTCATGGTCTCACCTTTCCTTTGTCCACCAATGTGATGCCGGGTGCGAGTTTGGCGGACCCCTCCGGTCCCATGCAGAGATAAAAACCGTTGGCCCAGACAGAGAGTTTCCCAAAACGAGCCGAGTCGGCGGCAATGGCCGCAACTGCCAAATCGTACACGCGAATGACATTGAATCTGGGCGCTGACACCGGAATAGTCCATCTTATATAAAACTTGCCACCAGATTCTGTAACAGTACGCCACTCCATGATGGGTCCAGAGGATGGCATCTTCAGTCCTCCGCCAATGGCTCCGCTGAGCCTCGCGATAGTCTCCCATTCTCTTCGTGGCCGGGCGGTATCCAGGGACCATATTGACGATAGCGTGACTATGAGAGTCTCGGGATCGACAACCTGAAAAAGAACGTCGAAATCAAGGACGGAGTCTTTCTCAAGCGACATGTGCAAAGTATCGGGGGGCCAGCTGTAGCTGTTCGACATAACCAGCGTAAACGGCCCGGGACCTATATAGCGCGAGTATTGTGAGTTATCATCTATCGTGAAGGAATCTTTGAAGCCATTCGCATAGAAAATTTCGAATTTAGGTTTGTAAGCGGCGGCTTCAACAAATGGACGGGGATTATCAGGATACTCCCATATCGGTCCGATTCCACAAACCCATGCCCGCATCGAACCGGACAATCGCACTGTGCTGTCAGGATTACTGATATAGGTATTTTCTTCTGTGCATGTCACACAGCAGAACAGACAGATGAGAATGATACACGCTCTTGCCATAACTCCTCCTTCTGACAAGTTAGGTCAGCCCATCGAATTCAATTGTTATCACATATTCACCAGACCAGCACATATGAAGGGTAGTGCTGGTGCTCTCCACTTACAGTCAAATCATACACATTGCCGGGCCTCAATTCAAGGACGAAATGACGGAATTGCTTGTGCAATTGCAGGCGGGAAAATGGAGGGGACTCCGTTTAACGGGACTTTTGAGAACCTCCAATGTGTGTCTTCTCGAGCGGAGTCGAGAAACGGTTACTCCGGGAGAAATACCAACTCAATGGAAGACAACGCATCTCGTCTCCGCTCGATAAGACTGGCTGTGTGGGAGATTCTGATAATTCACAACCATTCCTCTTTTTAACATCCCCGATGCATGAACCGCCTAAACTGAGGCAAGCATGCCCATTCTTTGTGATTCCCCCTTCCCCTGCCGATCCCCTATATTCCCGGCATGGAGCTATTTGATAAGCAGGAGAGTACCAACCGCAAGGTGAGTGATCTCAAGCCGTTGGCCGACAGGATGCGTCCCCGAACACTCGATGAGTTTGTCGGGCAGGACAAGATTGTCGGGCCGCAGGCACCTCTCCGCAAAGCGATAGAACAGGACAAGGTGTCATCCTGTATCTTCTGGGGGCCGCCCGGAACGGGAAAGACCACCCTCGCCGAGCTTATCGCCAAATCGACCCGCGGGCAGTTCGTCCCATTCTCGGCGGTGACATCGGGGATTAAAGAAGTCAAAGAGATACTCGTCAAATCGGCTAACTACTATCAGCTCAGCGGACGACGCACCTATGTCTTTATCGACGAAATTCATCGCTTCAACAAAGCCCAGCAGGATGCATTTCTCCCGTATGTCGAAAAGGGAGAAGTCGTCCTCATTGGCGCCACCACCGAGAATCCATCTTTCGAGGTCAATTCCGCTCTTTTATCGCGGATGCGGGTCTACATTCTTGAGCGTCTCGGCGACGGACACCTTGTGTCCATTTTGGATACGGCGATTCATGACACTGAGCGAGGTTTCGGCAAGCGCGGCCTGACGTTTGAAGGCAATGCCCGAAGCGCGATGGTCGAGGCCGCCGACGGTGACGCCCGAAGGTTGCTCACTCTCCTCGAAGCGACAGCCGCATTCATCGGCGATCGCACGACGATTGAAACTGCCGATATCGCGGCGGTTCAACAGAAAACTCTGACGCTCTACGACAAAGATGGAGAAGAGCACTACAATATCATCTCAGCGCTTCACAAAACGATTCGAGGAGGCGACCCCGATGCCTCTCTCTACTGGCTGGCGCGGATGCTCGATGGCGGTGAGGATGCGATGTATATCATCCGGCGGCTGGTGCGCTTTGCCACAGAAGACATAGGCCTTGCCGATCCCTATGCCTTGACCCTTTGCATCAATGCCCGCGATGCTTACCACTTTCTCGGATCCCCCGAAGGAGATTTGGCCATTGCCGAAGCGGTTGTCTATATGGCCTGCGCGCCAAAATCGAACTCACTATATGGTGCATTCGGACAAGCTATGAAGGATGCCCGCGAAAAAGGTTCTCTGCCGGTTCCGCATTCGATTCGCAACGCCCCGACCTCGCTGATGAAAGCCGTGGGTTATGGCAAAGGGTATCAGTATGCTCATGAATTCGACTCTGCGATAACGAGTGAAGAGTATTTTCCTAAGGAACTCGAAGGAATGCGTTACTATCAGCCAACCGATAGGGACGCGAGGGGAAGCTGGCCGACTATCTGAAGGCGTGGCATGACAAACGGGCTGAACTCAAAGCGAAAAAATCGAAAACGGAATGACCTGTCGACTATTGTTTGCACGGATAATTCCCACTTGCCGAACCGAATCAGAATCGCAATCTTTTCAGTCAACCAATGGAAATGCAATCGTGTCATCACTAATAAAGGATCATTACAGATGAAATCACTCACTGCCGTACTTGTTGTTGTAGGACTTGTGGCCCTTGTCGGATGCTCTAAGAAGGATGCGGATGCCTCGAAGGATTCCGGAGCGAGAATGCTGTCAGTAAAGCCGTCATCGTCAACGCCGGTCGAACTTACCGGTAAGCCTCTATCGGTTGGCGGAATTATCTTTGTGCCGCCGTCATCGTGGGGAGACCTCGGAGGCAACGCCATGCGTGCCTGCACCTATGCGCAAAATGCTGTCGAGGGTGAATCTGATTCCGCTACTGTTGCCGTATCATTCTTTGGTACCGGTCAGGGAGGACCTATCGACATGA
>JBBTMW010000161.1:0-7711 GCA_038067995.1 Candidatus Zixiibacteriota bacterium | reverse complement strand
ACGGAAGGCGGTCACAAAGGCGTCGGTGGCCATCCCCGCCCCGAAATAGTACGCCATGACCTGCTCCCGAATAAGGCCAAGAACACGGGAACAAGCGGTCAAGAGGGAGACTATCCCCACCGACCGGGTCAGCGAACCTTTTCTTACACGCTCAGTTGACAAAATCCCTGTCTAATTCTATATTTAGGGGCTTACGAAACTCATAATAAGAAGAGGATAGTCTATTGCCAAATCATAAATCCTGCGAAAAGCGGATGAAAACCGCGGCCAAGTCGCGAGTCCGCAATCGCTCTGCGCGCACCGAGTTACGCGCCGCCCTTCGCGACCTTCGGGCATTACCCGACAAGAAGTCGGCAATTACACAGTTGACAGCCGTTTCGAGCCTTCTCGACAAGGCCGCCGCGAGTGGCATTATCCACAAGAAGAACGCCAGCCGCAACAAATCCCGCTTGGCGCAGTTTGTCGCTCAACTTCCGTAATAAACGAGCACATTGATCTTTTGAGACCCTGCGATTCTTGTCGCGGGGTTTTTTAGTTTTTTTTTGGGGGGGGATGAGACCATTGTCCCTCATACCGTGGGTGGTCCCGCCATAGACGGGAACCCGTCTCCCCGTACATGCTGTTTTGGGAACAGCGCATCTCGACTGCGCTCGATGCGACATGTAATGCAGGAGCCTCGATTAGATTGGTAGGGCGTCCTTTAGGGCGCCACTATTCTCCTCGCCGAATTCATCCATCCCACGATAAATCGTGGGCCACCGGCCAACCCTCGCTTTGAAATGTGCTTGGGTACCCCACCGCTCTGGGCTTGCTTTAAAAGCGGTAATGATTCAAAATTGGCGAAATGTGTTTCGGAACGTCGCATCGAGCGCAGACGAGATGCGTTTTCTTACAACCAATTAGCGAAGTCCATAGAAGAAGAGTGTCTCCCGCCTGTGGTGGGACACGACACACAACGAAGGTTTTTTTTCAACAGTCCCCTCTGCGGTGGGTGAATATGGCCAAACTTCTTTTTCCAAAAAACCCACCGCAAAGCAGTGTGCTACCGAATTTGAAAAGCGAACGTCTCCCCCGTTCCCTCCTAATGCACGCACCCCGGCAATGGCGGCTGACCGCCCCTGAAAAGATAGGCCACCATATACGTGAGATCCATGACATTGATCTTGCAATCAGCAGATACATCTAAAGCATTTGCGTCCGAGCCAAAATCTCCTCCTCTAAAAAGATAATCGACGATAAAAGTGATATCGCTAATGTTGACCGTGCCGGAGCCGTCGGCGTCGCCGGGAAGAGCGGTCATCCCTTCCTTCTCTCCAAAAAGCGCCAGAGCATGCTGAATCACCGCCCGCGCGCTCTGCTCGGTAAGAAACCAGAGCGGGAATCCGAGAAATATCCGATAGCCGTTCAGCCCTTTGTACATAACGCCACAGGGTTGACCCTCCCAGGCGGGATCATTGATCAATGAGTTCCACCGATACACGACCTGGGCATCTTCGAACACATTGAGTTTCGGACAGGTGGGAAGGGCGGCCTGCGGCCACAGCGAAGTCGGACGGACATTCACTGTCGGCCAGCCATGACTGCCCATAGCCCCCGCAAAATCAGCGGCGGGGTTTTCTTCGGCGCCATAAATCCGGAACTGCGAATAGGCCAGTTCGCTTGGCTCCGGCGTGTAGCCCGACCACTGGCGAAGGGTGCGTAGCCCCGCGATAAGGGCATTGTCACTAAACTTCAAATACCAGCGAAGACTGTCGTCGCTGAGGGCGATCATCTTTGCACCCAAATCGTCATCAATCCAAATGAGGGATGAATAGCGCCCCGCCTCAGAGCGATCGATGGCCTCAAGCCCTGCGTCTACTCTAGTTAAGGCATAAGGAACGCTGTCGACGATTCGGGAGATCCAAGCCTCTTGCTCGGCCTGAGCGGGAATGATTGACTGTTGGGTGATTTCGTCAACAATGAGCACTCCCTGGTCAAAGGATGCTGAATAGGAATACTTTGGGAAACTGAGAGCTGATTCATATCCATCATGGTCGACCGCCGCTATCTGGTAGCCGTATTTTGTGTTGGCAGTGACCGCAGAATCGTGCAAACTCGATGTCGCCAAAAGGTCTTTATATAAAGCGAATGGGCCATCGTTTTCATTGCGATAAAGCCGATAGTGACTCATGTCTGCTTCGGCATTCTCGCTCCATTCGAGAATAATTTCGTTATGCGATGGTTCAGCGCTGAATCCGATCGGTTGGCGCGGAATTGAAAACGTTTGACCCGTCTTCTCGCTGGCATAGACCGGCGGATAGACGCCGCCAGTTTGACCGGCAACCGAGAAATAGTAGACCTGCCCCTCGGTGAGACTAGTAACAATATGGGAGCACTGCCCCGCAGGAATGGCGATAGTATCCTCGTACACCCCTGTGGAGATTCCAACATACAAAGTGTAATCGTAACTGGGTACACATGGCGTCCAAGTGACTTCTACCGACTGCCCATCCCCCTGATCTATAACGCTTGCTATGTCTGACGGCGAGGCGGCGTCAGCGATATAGCCAACTGTCGCGGCGATCATCTTGACGACATTGGTCAAATAGAGAAAATCCATGCGGCTTGTTAGATCGAAATTGGTGTGCCATCCGGCCTGGTTGAATTCCGATTCGATTGCAAAGACGTAATTGAATACTTGCGCATTGAAGGAGGCGTGATCGGATGAACCAGCCGCTGGGCCGGCGTTCAGTGGATGCACCGAACTAACTCTCAGCGCGGTCGCGGCTGTCAACTGTCGATAGGCGCCATTTGTTCCGGATGACAGATTGATATTCCAGAGACCGTTGCCATTATAGCCAATCATATCGAGATTGAACATGACCTCGACGTTGGTACCGTCGTCGGCAAATGTCTGCGCCGCCACCTTGGAACCTATCAGTCCAACCTCTTCAGCGGTGAATGGCATGAATACGATTGTTTTGCGAAGCGGGACATCGGCAAGGATGCGAGCCAGTTCCAGAACTGCGGCGGTACCGGAGCCGTCATCGTCAGAGCCGGGGGCATAGAGATAGGGGCCGGGTGTTTGACCGTAGACAATCGAGTCAAAATGCCCGCCGATTACAATCACGGCATCGGGTTCGGCATAGCCAGGCTTGACTGCCATGATGTTGTAGTGCCAGGCGTTCTGATACCAGACCGGTTGCTTTGACACCTGCGTGTAACCCATGGCAAGAAATTGTTCGACCAGCCAATCTTCGACGGCGTCGATGGAATCCGACCAGATGTATCGTGTTTGAAACAGTTCAAGCCTGCGATTGAAATTGTAGAGCGATTGTTGGCTGACTCGATTGGCAAGGGTATCACTTGGAATCGGACCATCGGCATACTGAGCAATCGAGGCCGCCAGCCAAGTGATGCGAAGTCGATAGGAATCGAGAGAAGTAATCTTTGCTGTGATCGACTCCGCCAACGCCATGCGGTCGACACTTGAGACCGGCGCGATATAGCACCCTCCACCGGCAGGAATCCACACCTTTGATACCGCTTCTTCATCCAGAGCCGATGCTACGGGTTTATCGGGATAAAGAAGAACAAAGTCTTGAGCGATGGCATTATCGGCCAATGACTCTGTCCGCAAACCAGCTTTTGTGAGAATGTCACGTTGAGATGTGGTGAGTTCCACCAAAAAGGTGTTTCCCTGTCGCCAAAGGGCGTGAGGGACTACTACTTTCAAGACTTCAGCCTGAAATTCGTTATCTGCCGAGACCCAAACCAGATCATTGGCGAACCCGCTCGAAACAAACAGGAAAACCGCTAGTATCGTCAGCAGTTTGGAGAGCAATGATGATGTGCGTGACGTCATAGGTTCAGTACCTTTCTTACCACCTCTACCGACATGTAGACGAATATAGGCGGGCAAGTGTGAAGACGCTACCAAGCTATGATGAGCGGGGATTTTGTCAAGGACTGAGGTCAAAGATGAATGTTGACTATGTGCTACAGCTTGACGCCCGTTTGGATCGGCTTGATCTGGTGCATTTTGGAGATAGTCCATTCCGGATTCACCTCAAGCTTTCTCCCCTCCGGCATAGAAGGATAGTCGCCCACTCCAAGGAGCGCCAGATTTCGCTGGGGAGGAACAAATTCGATTGAAATCGCCAGCTGGCGGGCATACTCGACAAGTAAAGAAAGAGCGCCATCGTCCTCTTTTTTCATCGCCTTGAAATCGCGACCATACAGGGCAAATACTAGTTTTGGCTGGGAGGAGAGGATTCTGACCGATTGAATCTTTTCCTCTTTCAGATCGTGGGTGATAAATCTGAGCGCCGACAAGATTGCTCCGAACTCAAGATCGAGAATCGTCCCTTCCGCCCGGCATCGAAAAAGGATTCCTGCCGAAGGAATGCCAAAGAGAACCATCCCCGACGATACCCCTTGCTCGGCAAGGGATTGGTCAAGTAACGGGCGAGTGACGGCGGCGACATGGCACGCAGTCGGTGGGACAGAGATTTTCACTCTTTGACCTCTGCAATTTTCGTGCCTTAGTGAAGGGACAGATCGCGGCATTAAAGTTTTATTCTTCGTAGGGAAGAACCCGCAGGGTTCTGCCATCTTGAAAAGCCGGGCAGACGGGAGAGGCTACCGCGCACACAACCGTAGGGTTTCTTACTTACTAAAAGTCTTAGGTAGGTCAGGAGCCCTGCGCTCCTGACTCTGGAAACAAAGCCGTCAAAACCGCAGGGGTTTTGACCTACTCAAGAATTGAAGAAGTTGCAGAGTCTTGCCATCTCTCCGAAATGCGATGCAGTATCGAGTCAGTCAATGGATGTTAGCAGATGCTCTCTTAGCCCCTGTTTCGCCTCGACATAGGTTCCATTGGCGGAGGCGAACTTCCGGCCGTCACCGCCGACTGCGGTCCCCTCAGTATAAAAAATCCGCCCCTTCTGCTTTGTCATCCAGCCAGAAAACCTGATTGCATCGCCGGTCTGGATAGGGGCATGAAATCGAACGGTCATTTCGGCAGTGACAGCAAACGTATCCCTGGCCAGAAGCGCCTTGATCATGACTTCATCGAGCAGGGTGGCAGTAATGCCACCATGGAAAATCGATTTGTACCCCTCGAAAGTCTCGTCGGCAACAACGTCTGTAAAGGCCTGTGAGCCGTCATAAAAGAACTTTGCCTTGAGTCCGCGCTCATTCTTTTCGCCGCAGACAAAGCATCCCGAGTAGCGAAGAATCTCTTTCATACGACGCAGTATCGGTGAAAACAAGGATGCTTGTCAATCGGCCAAAAAGAAACCCGACTTCGACTGAGCGAAGCCGGGTTTGATTATGTTCGCAAACAATATGGATTTTACTCGCCGTAAGTGTAACTCCAGGCTACATCCCCTTGCGTTACAATGACAGTAGTAGAGGATCCAAAATGCACATTGACATTCCAGCTGGTGGTATCCGGAGCCATGTCACCCTTTTGGTAAATGTGCTCCAGAGTCGCCGTGACAGAACCTGAGACAGGCGGTTTAATCCACTCGGATCCGTTCTTTGTGAAAGCGAGGCTGTTGATATTCGAATTGAAAGTCAACCAATGCCAGGCAGTGGAATCCACTGTTACGGCTTTACCCCAGAACGACCAGTCATGGGCGCCATCGACGGTGCCCGTGTTGGTGTTGATTCCGCTAAATTCCATCGAGCTGTGGCCATCAAATTTGAACGACGACACTGTCGTATCATGAGACGCAATGCCCAGATGATGGCGATAGCTAAATTCGGCGGTGTTCGACGGATTCTGCTGATACTGACCGTCGGAGTTGCGGAACTGAACCGAGTCGCGCCAGTTGGCGCCATAGGAAAGGGCAGTGCGCGTGACATAAATCTCATGCCAACCGCTGTTGGCGTTATAGGTAGTGACGACGACATCGGAGTCAAGATTGATCGGCACAAAAGAAGGCGGCTCAATGACGCCGCCGGAGATAAGCATCCCTTGAGTAGAAAATCCGTTGTCTACATACTGCAAGGTGGAATCGATGAATGTGTTGACTCCATCCTGAATTGCCACAAAGCCCGGATCGGTCGGATCCCCCGCTGTCCAATTGGAAACTGGGTCGGATGAGCTACAGCCAGAGAGTCCTGCCAGCGCCACCGCCGCCAAAATCCCCGCAACTGCCATTAACCTGTGAGAACGCATTGGGCGTCTCCTTTCCTCGGTTGATAGCTCCTTGTCGCGGGGCTTGCTAGTGCGCTTACTTCAACAGGAAAGCCATGATTGCTTTCTGGATGTGAAGTCTGTTTTCGGCCTCATCGAAGACCACCGACTGCGGGCCATCGATGACCTCGTCAGTAATCTCTTTTCCTCGTTCAGCCGGCAAACAGTGCATCACAATCGCCTGTGGGCTCGCCGCCGCCAACAGAGAACTATTCAGTTGATATTTACTTAGTTTTCTTACTTTCTCCTCTACAAGATGTTTTTGCCCCATTGAGGCCCAAACATCGGTATAGACTACATCGGCATCGGCGACGGCTTCTTTAGGATCGGTGGTAACCACTATTCTGCTCTGCGGGTTAGACTTAGCGCGAGATAGAATAGTAGGATCGGGTTGGCAGTCCTCGGCAGTGCCAACCCGGAAATCCATCGGAATCAGCGACGCCAGATTGAGCCAGCTGTTCACTATATTATTCCCATCTCCCACATAGGCGATTTTTAGCCGCTGTGCTTTGGGAAATCGTTCAAGCGCCGTGAAGTAATCTCCAAGAATCTGGCAGGGGTGGACAAGATCGGTGAGACCATTGACAACCGGCACCGTTGCATAGCGGGCAAGTTCTTCGACGTCGGACTGTTTATAGGTTCGAATGACGATTATTCCGACATAGCGGGAAAGAACTCGGGCGGCATCGGCAATAGTCTCCCGCTCTCCAAGTTTTATCTCCTTGTCGGTGATGTAAATCGGGCTTCCTCCCAGCTCCGAAACACCCACCTCAAAAGAGATTCGAGTACGCAGGGATTCCTTCATGAAAATGAGCGCCGCAGACTTGTTGGCAAGGGGCTTGGGGGCAATTTCTTTACGCTTCATCTTGCCGCAGAGATCAAAAATCTCGGCCAGTTCGGCAGGGGTGAAATCGACAATCTGTAATAGAGAACGAACCATAATTCCTCCGGTCGGGGTAAAAGCGCCCTTTGGCGCGGCTTGAAAATTTCGGAGAATTAAGACGGCGCGCACGGCAAAGTCAAGCATATCAAAACCATTGTCGCCACAGGCGTTACCGACTTGATTCAGGTAACTTTGTTACCCATATTGCGTATTAGAATTGAAGACCCTGTCCGGAATTGAATACAGATGGAAAAGCGCAAAGTCATAGTCGGGACTATTTTAGTCGTTATCGGGTTTCTCCTTTTGGCCCGGTCGCTTGATCTCATCGATTTTTCATTCAGGGAATTTGGTCGCTATTTTTGGCCTCTCGTCTTGATACTGGTAGGCCTCTGGCTGGTCCTTCGCAAACGCGGCCCCGAGATCAAGGTTCAGTACTTCTCGACGAAGAGCGGGCAATCGCAGAGCTGGTCGTCTCGTCAGAGTAGCGAAAAGACGCAGAGCGCAACACCCGGACTCGATCCCTCGCAGGCCGTGCCCCCGAACTTTATCCACGCCCAGGCAAAAACAGCCGAGGAGCCTCAGGGGCCACGCTCCACCGAATCGCCATCCGTGTCATCTGAGGGACGCGTCAAGTATTGCAAGTT
>JBBTMW010000160.1:0-7900 GCA_038067995.1 Candidatus Zixiibacteriota bacterium | reverse complement strand
AAAGACTGGCTCATGATTGGGAGGCATGGCAAAAATCGCTCGGGATTGCAGGCCTTGCTTGCCCTGCTCAACAATCCCAGAATCCCCTATTCCCTCCGCAAGCACCTCTATGAATCCGCTGAGATTCCTGTGCGGTGGTCTCTTACCGATTGCAAAGGTTCTCGCACCCTTCTTCGTCTCAAATCACTAAGGACATTTTTTCAAACGGAACCGATTCTCCCTCGTACGCGAAGTCTCCGGGCCGATCTCAGCAAAGCCGCCGTACCCTTGCGAAAGATATCCTCCCGTGAGGGCGCTATATATGTGCGCACAATCCGTGAGGTCCTTGCAAGCCGCGTGCGCGAACTTTATCCCCTCACTAACGCCAACCTCGATGAGGTCTACATCGTCGATCCGGGGCGAGGGATGCAGATAGTAATATTCGGAACTCTTCCCCGTTTTCGACTTCCCCTTGAAGCGAATTTTGGTGCTCTTCTCGTTCGCAATGGGATACCGATTGGGTATGGCGTCGCGGCGGTACTCTTTGAGCGAGTTGAAATTGCGATAAACATATTCCCGGCCTTTCGTAACGGAGAGTCATCGTTCGCGATAGAGCATTTTTTCCGTCTGTTTCACCATCACTTTGGCGCTAACCTATTTCTGGTGCGCTCCTACCAGGTTGGCGAGGACAATGAAGAAGCGCTTGAATCCGGTTCATTCTGGTTTTACTACAAGCTTGGATTCCGACCGGTCAAGCCGACAGTTCGCGCCTTGGCCGAACGGGAGGCGCAAAAAGTTGCGACTGTGCCCGGATACCGCTCGTCTATGCGCACACTGAAGCGACTCGCCAAGAGCGACGTCTACTTTCATGTCGACGAATCGAAGATGCAAGGATTTTCGGAACTTTCAATTATCAATCTCGGACTTGCTGTCACACGATTGGCGGCACGTCGGTTCGCAGGAAGTCGCCCCAGGATGGAGTCGGAGTCCGAGCGCCAACTCCTTCGCCTCCTTGGTAGCCCTTCGCTCTTTCGGTGGACGGGAGACGAGCGAACGGCCCTCAGCCACCTTTCGCCGCTTCTGGTATCGATTCCGTCGTTGAAACGTTGGTCACGTCCGGAAAAACGGCAGTTAGTGAATATCATTCGAGCCAAGGGGAGCGTGAGCGAAAGAAAGTTTGTGACGCTTTCACAAAGACATTCCCGATTAGCTGAGGCGCTGAGAACTTTGGCGAAGTGATCCGTTTCAGTAGGGTGGCATTGTCTACAATGCCGCCATCTGTTTCTCTCGTCGATACAAATCAATCGGCGGGATGCGAAGACGATCCCGCCCTACTTGATAGACTTTCTCTGTCATTCCCGGCTTGACCGGGGAATCCATCTTTTCTCTTCGTAGGGCGGGTCCGTCTTCGAACCCGCCAATTCATTCGCTCAAGGCAAAGATGGCGGGTCTGAAGACAAACCCGCCCTACCAAAAACAAAGAGCGCGGGTACAGGGCGAACCCGCGCTACGAAATGTGCGTGTTGTTGTTCTCTTCGGTGTGGAGAATACACGTCTCGGCAGACGAGGGCGGCTACCGCCCACATTCGAATCTTTTAGCTTGCCACCTACCATCAAAGTCCGCACACTGCTCATGTGGGAGGGTTAAGAGTGAGCCTTCTCCAGTAATCATCAGTCTCAACACGATGAGGTTGTCATGAAGCTCAAAAGTTTTTCCCTCGAACTGCTTGTCTCGGCTCTCAGGGAAACGGTTGTCCGATTTCCTCTTCCGGTTCTGTGCAGTATAATTATTTCCACCATATTGGTGGTTCTAATCGAATACAGTCACATTACTGAGGACAAATACCATCTCATTCAGATAGTGTTGAGCGCAACACTGGCTCTTCCGCTCCTCCTTGCAATCAATGCCACATCGGAAACACGAGCACTCCGAACGGCCGTCAGTTGGGGAGCGCAAGTTGGAGTCATACTTCTTGCCATTCTCTACTTTTTAATCCTGCCTGATCATATTTCTGAACCGGCGATGGTACGCCATTCGTTATTGAGCCTCGCGACTATCTCTCTGCTGTCATTTCTCCCCTTCTCTCAGGGAACTCTTGGAAATGGTTACTGGCAGTTCAATAGATCCTTGGTATTCAGAATTCTCAATGCGGTTCTGTTCGTGGGTGTTCTATTCGCCGGCCTTGCCATAGCAATTCTTGCTGGCAATGAGCTATTTGATCTTGGCATTGACGGTAAACGCTACGGCCAATTATGGGTGATTCTCAGTTGTTTCGTGGGGCCGATGTTTGTTCTTGCCGGCATTCCCAAACCCCTGATCAGTCTCGAAGAACATCACGACTACCCGAAAGCGCTCAAAGCTTTCGCCCAGTATATCCTCCTCCCGTTGGTTGGTCTCTATCTGGTTATTCTCTATCTCTATGAGATCAAGATTGTCGCCCAATGGAATTGGCCGCGCGGATGGGTTTCGCTTCTCATATTGTGGTACTCGGCGGTCGGGATGGCATCCATTCTTATTCTCTGGCCACTCCGAAATATTGAAGGGAATCGCTGGGTCAAGAGATTTACCACATGGTTTTTCTATCTGCTCATCCCGCTTGTTGCGATGCTGTTTCTCGCGATTAAAGTCCGCATTGGCGACTACGGCCTTACGGTCAATCGCTATCTCGTAGTCGCGTTGGCCGTGTGGCTCACACTTATCGTCCTCTATTTCATATTTTCGAAAGCCAAAGACATTCGGGCTATCCCAATTGTTGTCATCATTGTCGCTCTGGTGGCATCCTATGGCCCCTTGAGCGCCTGGAGCGTGAGCGAAAAAAGCCAGTTAGCGAGATTGACTGCGTTTCTTGAAAAGCAGAAGGCCGTTGCGACTTTGGCACTTGATTCCAAAGAGAAGTCAGAAATTCGGGGGGAAATGAGTTCGATAATAGAATACCTCACCCGCTGGCACGGTGTTGAAAGTCTGACAGGAGTCGTCCCTGATTCTGTTCTTGCGAAATCAAGAGATAGCCTGTCGCAGGATGGCCTTGAGGAGATGTGCTTGTCACTCGGTTTCAGCTACATATCGCGTTGGGAGCCGAGAGGCAGTTCTGGCAACTTCAATCTTTCAACTACTGCCAACTCTCTCATATATCTCAGCGACCACAGCTATCTCCTGACTTGTAACTTCTCGCAATTTGAGGGGACAACAACTCAAGACGACGTGCGAAAATTCAAAGGTGTTCATAGTAGCGATACCTGCCTCGCCATCCTGTCGTCCGATAGCCGCTCGTTACAAGTGGAGGTTGCTTCCTTGGCCTTTGCCGGACGCGACTCACTCGTATTTGATATTGTCAGTGAGCTTGAGGCAAGAGAGTTGTTAGTGAATGCCAAGGAATTGACGGCTGATTCGACCCAGTTTATTGCGAACGGTAAATATGTTACTGGGCGATTTGTGGCCAGTCGCATTTCTGGTGAAGATGAAGACGGAAAACCAAAGATCAACTGGATGTCGGGATATTTGATTATCGAAAGAAAGTAGTACGATATACCTATCGTCACAATGCCTAAAGTTGTCAGATGATTGCCAGCGGGTAAATTCTACTGGGAGGCGGGATCGAACCGCCGACCTCCAGATCCACAATCTGGCGCTCTAACCATCTGAGCTACCCCAGCAATAAGAGCCCCAAATTATCAAAATCGCGCCATAAGTCAAGTTCCCGTAACGCCCCGTAGCAATCCATCTGCGTCAGAAGGGGCAGACGAGATGTCTGCCGCCCACGGAATCTTTAGGTTCGTTCATGCTTGGTAGCCCACCGCTTCGCGGTGGGTCGGGTAACAACTGCAATGCCTTTCCCACCGCCGAGCGGTGGGGTACCTCGTCTAAGCAAACGCTGTATTAGAAGCGCAGGGATACCGACCTACGAAGAGATTGAATCAATGCACTTACCGGCTCTTCGGCGGACGGAAGGCCTGCTGAGAGTACATCAAGAACGCCGTCTGGTACCATGACACTGCGTCATGGATAATCTCTGCATTGTCTCCAATATCGAGTTTCTCCTGAGATCCGCTCACCAGATCAACCCGATAGACATCGACCCCATTTTGGATACCAAGTACCACCAGCGTGTCGTTTCGCAAGAGCGACACATCCCGGTTGTGGGACATAAGCGCCCAGTTATTCCCCGTGTCCGATCGCAATAACGACCTCCCGAAGAACTGGCTTTCATACGACAACCCCAGCACGTCGAGAATCGTCGGCGCCAAATCCATCTGAGATCCGAGCCGATCCACCCGACGACCCGAATCGACAATGCCCGGGCCGTAGAAAAGGATCGGTATTTCGTAGGACCGCAGGGGAATCTGCTGTGAGCCATACACACGTGCACCGTGGTCGCCAAGAAACACGAAGAGAGTGCTGTCAAAAAACGGGTGCGATTTTGCGTCGTGGATGAACTTGCCGATAGCGTAGTCGGCGTACCGCACGGCATAATCGCGACTCTGCTTTTTCGGATCAAATGGGATTTTGCCATCGGGAAAGAGAAACGGGCTGTGATTCGAGACGGTCAGAAAGGTCGCGAAGAACGGCTTACCTGTCGCTGAGAGGGAATCACAGGTAGTCAGGCCTTTGGTGAAGAGGTCTTCGTCGCATACTCCCCAAATGGTGCTGAATGTCTCCTTTGCAAAATCCCCCTCTTCTACAAAACTCTGATAGCCGTTACTGTTTGCAAAGTGTTCGATGTTATCAAAGTAACCCTTGCCGCCGTAGGTAAAGACTGTCTGGTATCCGAAACTCGCCAGTAACGACGGCAGGGAGAAGAGATTTACTCCCAACGGTCGACGGACGATTGACTGCCCGGGAATCGGCGGGAAACTGACCAGCGAAGCCTCGATGCCGCGCACAGTTCGATTGCCAGTGGCGTATATATGGGTGAACAGGGTTCCGGCATCTGCAAGAGAATCGAATCGGGGAGTGCATTTCTTGCCATCAGGTAGTAATGCTCCGACAAAATCAGATCCAAAACTCTCCTCCAGAACCACAACGACATTGAGTTTGCGGGACGGGCGGTCTCCTGTGATTGTCCGCGTATTCCATGCAGAAAGGGATGAGTCAGCCAAGATCGTGTTACTTGTCTCCAATTGCCGCCGCAATCGGGTGATAGCCTCCTTTTGTTCTATTTGGATATAGTAGTCGCTGTAGCTCAGCTCATTGGAGAGAGCGGCGTTGATAAACGAGTAGATGCCGTTGCCCGCGACTTCGTTAAGGAGCCGATCATTGGTAACGTGGGCGGTATCACGGTGAAGGACGCTAAAGGTAAAGATCACGCCTGCCACAAGTGAGACCGTTATCATTGCCCGTTGATACCAGTGCGTTCGAACCCGAAGTCCCTCTCGAACTTGAGGCGCCAGAAACAACATGATTACTATCGTGATTATCGAGCAAATCGCAATGATCGTATTGACGGGATAGGTGTCTCGGATATTGACAAAGACTTCGTGGTGAAAAATAAGATAATCGACCGCTACATAGTTGAGGCGGGCGGTGAACTCTTCAAAGAAAAAATACTCGGTCACACCGAGATAGAGCATTCCGAAAACGGCGAGCGCAGAGATGATAGTGACAACGTGTCCAAACCACCTTCGTGACATAGCGGTTGCTGGTATAAACATGCTGACAAAGGCGGGCACGATAGCGATGACCGCGCAGGCCAAGAGATCAAAGCCAAGCCCGGCAAGAAACACCAGCGGAAGGGATTCGACGCTTTGAATCTCTCCCCAATGAATCAGAAGCAATACAAGACGGGTTACCGTGGACACTATGAGCGCGGTCGCGCAAACCGTAACCAGCGCGCCATGTCGATGAATCAACGTGCGAAGATATTTACTCATGGATATTTAATAACATCATGAGTTCCACCCAGCAACGCAACTACAACCGTAAAACCGTGACAACGCAAGGCTACTTTCTTTCCAACAAAGCCAACCGCAACCCGAGACCGACAAAGAGAAAACCGCTGACCCATTTGAGAATCCCGTTTGCTCCAGCACGGGTGCGTACCCAATCACCGGCGCCGCTTGCAACAAGCGCCACTGTAATACAGACTATTGTTCCCGACGCGATGAACATCAATCCAAGAAACAGCATTTGGAGTGGAACCGATTCGGCATTGCGATCAACAAACTGCGGGAGAAAAGCCATGAAAAAGAGGGCGACTTTAGGATTCAGAACATTGGTTACAACCCCCTGCCAAAAGATACCACGCAATGAACGGCGCTTGATCTCAGGGCTTGTAGGTAATCCCGATGGCGACGTGAGAACTTTGTATCCCAGATAAACCAAATAGGCGGCGCCTACATAACGAACGATGTCATACGCCGCTGGAACGACAAGAAACAGGCCGGTAATCCCAAAGGTTACCGCGGTGGTATGCACCAGACACCCGCTTGCAATACCGAGAGAGGAAACAATTCCAGCTCCTCTCCCCTGACCGATACTCTGCGCTATGACATACAGGAGATCCGGCCCCGGTGTGATATTCAGGGTAACAGTCGCGAGCATAAATAATGCTAAGTTGGAATAGTCTGGAATCACCGAGTCACTCCTTTGCCCTTTCAATCAGGGTAATCATTACGACCTTAAACACTGATCAGGGGGAAATGGCCTTCTACTTTCCGGCTAATTTCAGCGCCGCCTGCCACTCATCGGCCGTGACCGGCTGGATAGACAGGCGCATCCCCCGTCGACAGACCATCATAGTGGCGGTGGGGAGATGTTGCTTAAGCTCGGAAAGGAGTATTACCCGCGAAAATTTTCTGACAAATTTGACATCGACACAATACCAAAGGGGCTTTTCAGCGGTTGAACGCATGTCAAAATAGGGAGATGACGGATCGAAGGCTGTCCGGTCGGGATAGCCCGCGCGGACCACTTCACAAATACCCACTATTCCCGTCTCTTTGGTACTGCTATGATAGAAGAAAACGCCATCCCCGAGTTTAACATCATCACGCAGGAAGTTCCTGGCCTGAAAATTTCGCACGCCATCCCACGGCGAAACCTGATTAGCCATAATCATAAGATGTTGAATAGAAAAAGTTTCCGGCTCAGACTTAAAGAGCCAGTATCGCTTTACCATCGGCATTCCAATCGTGCATATCTGTCGAGCAACATAACGGGTTCAGCATTTGCCGACAAGTGGCTTCGCTCTTTCAAAAGCGGGGGGATGACAACCGGCATGCGATTGTATATACTTTCGCAACCAATCGACGACCTCACCGCCGATGAACCAAATTGAAAACAACAGTGTGAACCGCATATCGTTCCCATCAAAAGGAGAGTACATGAAGAACAGACTGGTAGCGCTACTGGCTCTGATGTTGACAGTAGTCATCGTGAGTGAGGCAGGCTCGACCGATCTCTATCGCGGCCCCTATGCCAAGCGAGCCACCGATAAGAAGACCGACAGCAAGAAAGACGCCTCCAAGGACGCCAAGGAAAAACCGTTTGCCGAATTGATCAAGGATCGCGTCGCCGTTGAAGGCCTCTTTGCGTTCTATCGCGATACTACCGACAACTCCATCCTGATGTCCATCAAGCCCGACCAAATGGGACCGATCTATTTGTGCAGTGAGACTCGCTCGGCCGCCGAAGGGGCGTTCTTTGACAACGCCTCCCAGACGAACGACTTCCCATTCTATTTCAAGAAAGTCGGCAAGAAAATATTACTCATGGAAAAGAACCTTCGCTATCGCGCCGACTCAACGACTGCACTCAGTCGAGCGGTCAGCCGAGGCGTGAGCGATGCATTGGTGGCATCAGCTGAAATTAAGTCACGTCCGCAGGATTCCACCAACGCCATTCTTGTTGACCCCTCCGACTTTTTCATTCGTGACGCCGAGAATGTCGCGTACGGACTCGGTCAGCAGGCCCAGACCGGAATCA
>JBBTMW010000159.1:0-11669 GCA_038067995.1 Candidatus Zixiibacteriota bacterium | reverse complement strand
GCCTGCCTATCAGGTTTGCACGATGAACCCGCAGGGTTCCTCAATTGAGATTATTCGCAAGGACTGGCAGGTGATGGGCACCGATGGCCTTATGTCGCCGACCATGAACGCCACCGGCGATATCGTGGCGGTCTATTTTTCAGGTTTCAAGCAGGTAGGCCTCTGCATCCTTCCCAAAGGGAAATACATGATTCCGGCCGATTCCTTGAAGGCGCAAGCAAACAAAAACAAGGGACTCGTGGCGCCGTCCTGGTCTCCCGACGGGAAATGGATTGCGTGCATCAACAACAGCACGACCGACCCCGGAATACATATTCTGACGCCGGACTTCAAAGAGATGTTTCTGGTGTTCACTCCTCCGGGTGCGGCGGCTCCAATGACAGTGGCGCCGGGATGGTCACCAGATTCCAAGTGGCTGACCTTGTCGACAAATGACGGTTCTATTTGGATTGTGGATATCGCAGGGAATGGCTCGCGTCGATTGTCCGGCCCCGGCACAGATAAGTTTCCGGCGTGGTCGAAGGCGGGAAAGAAGCGTTAGTTCGAAGAATCTGTAATCTTGTGAAGAGGCCGCTGGAATCAGCGGTCTTTTTTTTTGTTTCGGGCTTTGTTTTGTAGGGCGGGTCCGTCTTCGAACCCGCCGTTGAGATTTGGATTGAAAGTCAAAGATGGCGGGTCTGGAGACAAACCCGCCCTACAAATGAACTACAACTTCTTCCAATCCCTCAGCATTTGCACAAAGAGACGAAGGCCGATGCCGGTGTTGCCTTTGGGTACATAGGGTCTTCCCTTCGGCTCCATATCAACATAGGCGATGTCGACATGCGCCCACGGCCAGTCCCCCACGAAGTTTTCAAGGAATGCTGTGGCGGCAATAGTTCCTGCGGCACGGCCGCCGGAATTCACGAGATCGGCGATGCTTCCTTTCATTTGGTCGCGGTGGTCATCCCAAATCGGTAGCTCCCATACTCTCTCCGATGTGGCGTCGGCGGCAGATCGGAGGCGGTTCATCACCTGACGATTGTTACCAAGGACAGGTGCACCGGCATAACCAAGGATAAACAACGCCGCGCCGGTAAGCGTTGCGATATCGATCACGACCTGCGGTTTGAATTTACTGGCATAATCGAGAGCATCAGCGAGTACTAACCGCCCTTCGGCGTCGGTGTTGATAATCTCAACCGTCATGCCGTTGCGCATAGTGAGGACGTCACCTGGCTTCGTGGCAGTGCCAGAAGGCATGTTTTCGGTAAGAGGCGTAAGGGTCACGATATTGAGCGGGAGTTTCAATCGGGATGCGGCGATGATGGTGGCAATGACCACAGCCGAACCGGTCATGTCGGCTTTCATTTCGTGCATATCGGCCGCTTGTTTGAGAGAGATACCGCCGGTATCGAATGTCACCCCTTTGCCGACGAGCACAATCGGTTTCTGGCTGGCGGCGGCGCCGTTGTATTCGAGAATCACAAATCGCGGCGGCTCAACGGAACCTTTGGCCACACCGATGAGACCACCCATCTTCTCCTGAGCGATCTGTATCTCGTCGAGGACTTTCATGCGGATCTTGTGTCCCTTGATAAGCTGGGTAATGCGGTCGACATAGATGCGCGGTGTGAGATCATTAGATGGGGTTGCGGCCAATTCGCGGACAAGTATTTGCCCTTCGGCGGTTATCTGTCCCACACCAACAGCCTGCGCGAATTTCTTCGGTGAGCGGTTGCCATCAAGCAGAAATGAGAGGCGCTCGGTCTTGGAGGAGTTCTTCGCCCCCTCCCCTGATCGCCAGGTGAGAATCTTGTGTCCGCCGAGAAGGAATCCTTCGACGGCGGCCTGAATATTATCCGTCGTGCAGTGATTACCAAGACTGCAGGCAACCGATGTTGAAGACGTGATTCCCTTGTTTCGAGAGAGAAGACCGAATGTACGGCGGATGGTATCGGCGGTAATTTTGCGTGACTCACCGAGACCGGCGACAATGATACGCCTTGCGGCATAGCCCGAAGGGGCGACTATTTGGGCAAACTCCCCTTCTTTACCCGAAAACTCTTTCGACTGCACAAGAATCGACAGCGCTCCGCGAGAAGCGGCATCGAGATCTTTGAGCGGTTTTTCCTGAATCTTTGAAAGGGAGGAGGTGAAGAGAACAATTGTATCAGCCCGATTTGTTTGTGGTTTGCTGGAGACAACATCACATTTCATAATTCCTCGCATAGGTAACATCTTTTGTTTTGATGAAAGGTATGGTAGAGCGTGGAAAGATGCAATATTGAGAAAGGCAGTGATCGAATGCTGATTGATCAGTATGGGTCAGCTAGAAAGGCGCGATAGTTTCGCTCGGTCTCGGCAATGTTGTCACTGCCAAACTTCGCCAGGAATGCCTCACAGAGTACGAGCGCTGAGACGGCTTCGCAGACGACACCAAGAGCAGGCACAACGCAATTGTCGGTGCGCTCGACCATCGCCTCGGCGAGAGCGTGGGTGACAACGTCGACTGTCTTTAGCGGACGATTGAGGGTCGAGATTGGTTTGTTGGCGATGCGAATCATGAGGTCCTCGCCGTTGGTGATGCCTCCTTCAAGGCCGCCGGCATGATTGCTCTTGCGGAAGAACCCTTTGCGGGTTGGATACTGATCGGCGGCGAAAAAGATTTCGTCGTGGTATTCGGAACCGGGGCGCGACGCTCCTTCGAATCCAAGGCCGATCTCTACTCCTTTCACAGAGTGGATCGACATAAGTCCCTGAGCAAGGCGGCCATCAAGGCGATGATCCCATTGCGAAAAGCCGCCAAGGCCGACTGGCAGGCCGCGCACGATAAGCTCAACCACTCCGCCGAGAGAATCGCGGCTGTTCTTCGCGGCTTTAATAGCTTCGATCATTTTCTCGGCCACTGCCGAATCGATGCATCTCACTTCAGAAGATTCAGTTGTATCGATGAGTCCTTGAAGGTCGGAGATGTCATAGCCAGATGGTAGCGAGACATCGCCGATTCGCACGACATGGGATGCGAATTGCACCCCGAAGCGCTCAAACAATTGGCGGCACAGTGACCCGACCGCAACTCTGGCGGCTGTTTCGCGGGCCGAAGCCCGTTCCAGTACGTTGCGAAGATCTTTGTGATTCCATTTTATTCCGCCGGGGAGATCGGCGTGTCCGGGGCGGGGTGTGGTGGTTTCGTTGGCAAGGCGGTCTTCGCGAAGATCAAGTTTGCCTGCAACAGGCTTGACCGGATCCATGATGTTAGTCCAGTTGTCCCAGTCTTTGTTGCGAATAACAAGGGTTATCGGACCGCCCATGGTGACCGATCCCCTGATGCCGGACATGATCTCGGCCATGTCCTGCTCAATTTTCATTCTGCCGCCGCGGCCATACCCCTTTTGTCTGCGGGCAAGCTGGAAATTGATCTTGTCGATGTCGATAGGAAGACCGGCAGGGAGGCCGTCAATGATGGCCGTCAGTTGCGGTCCGTGTGATTCACCGGCGGTCAGATATCGTAGCATGGCTGAAAACTATATCCCCGGCGGGCGGGAGTCAATGTCAGGAGGGGATGTCATCCGGCACCACAAGCCCAGACTCGGTGTGCATGATTTCAAGGCGACGCTCAATGCGCTCGTCGATATTCATGGCCTCGGACATATTGTAAAAGTCGACCCGATCGATAGGCGAGATATCTTTCATCTCTTCAAGAACCGCCACGATGCGTTTGGTGGCATTGTCGATGGTCTGAAGCGCGCCGGTCATTCCGCCAAGAAGCTTTTCGGTGTTTCCCTTGTCGAGATAGAGCCGCATGAGCTGGGATCGTCCGGATATCGCCATCACGGCATTATTGAGATAGTGTGAAAGGGTTGCCATCGCGACATTTTTTTGCTGAACCGCTCCGCGGGCGCGTTCCTCTTCAAGGAGGTTTTGTGATAGTTCCTGCCGCTCTTTGAAGAGATTCTCAATGAGAAGATACGATTTCCAAATTTCTTCGTTCGCTCCCATGAGCATGTCCTCAATTTCACCAATATCGACGCCGAGATACTTCGACAATTCGACAGTGCTTGCGAGCATTTTGGTCGAGATGGCGTCGAGTTGGTCCTGCGTCAGGCCGAGCGCGTTGGCGCCTTCCTTGATGTTCGCAAGCCGGTGCTCCAGACCGGGCGCATATCCTGAAAACTGGTCTGTCGCCATATGCACCGCCAACCGCACTATATTGCCGAGGCGGTCGTTTTTCGAAGTGACGTCCGTCGAATGATGATCGGCTATCGTCTCGGCGATGTAGGAAGGTAGTTTCCAACTTTTGGCAAGTTCACTACCTATCTCGCAGTGATTAATGCCGAACACTTCTATCTCGGCATCGAGAAGAGTCTTGGCCTGCACCTTCTTCTCTACGATGCGCCGGTATTCTCTGGGATAGTGATGCAGGAAAAAGAGAATCCCGATATCGTGTAGCAATCCGGCAATGGCCGCTTCTTCGGTGGAATGCATTTCAAGGGTTGTCGCTATCTTCTCCGAGGCTGATGCTACCGACAGCGCATACGTGAAATACGATTTTGCGTTGATGCCCGACTCTTTCGATATTTTCTCAGGGTGAAAGACCGATGAGGATAAGGCCAGACACTTGACGGTCGTGACGCCGAGGAGACTCACCGCCTGATGTACTGTCTTAATTCCGGCGAACCTTCGATAATAGGGGGAATTTGCCAATCTGAGAAGGCGGCCGGTCAGAGCCGTGTCTCTCAGAATAATTCTGGCGAGAGCATCGGGGGACAAATCTTCGTTGCTGACGGCTTCAAGAACCTGCGCCAGCACCTGCGGCAAGGAGAGAATTTTGTCGTTCCGGCTAATCTGTTCGAGTATGATTTTCCGATTCATCGAGCGATTTCCCACATACCTTTTTTATAGGTATCGGAAAGGAAATCGGAAAGGTTAGTGGGACAAAACCGTAGCGGCTGAAAGAGGCGCTATTTGGAAAAAGCGCCTGAAGTTACAGTTCGTAAAACTTCGGTAAGCTGTTCAATTCTAAAGGGTTTATATACGACCTCTCTAACGCCGGCATCGGCCAGTTCGGCCTGACTCAGCCCGGTATCCCAGCCTGTTACGAGGACAACCGGCAGGTTTGGTCGTGACGAGCGGAGCGAACGGGCCACATCCAGTCCTGACATGCCGGGCATGGATAAATCGGTCATGACAGCATCGAATCTTTGAGTCATTGCAAGTCGAATTCCTTCTTCTCCTGAAACCGCCGTCTGGACATCAAAGCCCATCGATTGGCACATGGCTGTAATCAGATCGAGAATGATTGGCTGGTCGTCGATGGCGAGAAGGCGTGGCATTCGAGAGGTACGCACCTCCGGAGTCTGCTTGAGGGGGAATCTCAAGGAGAGATAGACCGGTTGCGGAGATTGCCGGTCGAATGCAATTTGGGCTTCGGCCTCGGCCGCCATGCGAAGGTAGGAATCTTCGGGGCGATATTTC
Organism: Candidatus Zixiibacteriota bacterium; assembly: GCA_038067995.1. Taxonomy (GTDB): domain Bacteria; phylum Zixibacteria; class MSB-5A5; order GN15; family FEB-12; genus JBBTMW01. Next base: position 6,212 of record JBBTMW010000159.1, on the reverse strand, counting down.
AAAACATCTGCCGCCGGGCTGTATTGTCCGACATTTGCGATTGGCTCCGCAGTCTGGGAATGACGACGGCGGCGCACAAAATCGAAATAGACATACTGCTCGCGCTGGTAGGATGCTATGGAGACAATCTCTTCATCGATTGAGGCCGCCGAAATCCGCTCGACAAGTTCCCGCGCAATGTGACGCGCCGAATCCTCGATCATGGCAAGTCCGGCATCAGGACTCAGGAACAACTCGATCTCGCGAGGACGCCCGCCTATCATGTATAGTCCTTCGGAAATTCGAGTCGACTTCAGCAAATTATTCAAGGCTCCGTTAAGGGAGGCATCTGTCGAAGGCGACTTTTGTATTTGGGATTGACTGTCGGCAGTTTTGTCACTGCGGACTCCCTGTGCGGCCGCCTGTGCTTCACGTATGATTCCCTCCAGCGCTTGCCGGTGAGATTGAGCCACTGACGGACTTGTCAGAAGGAGTTCGGCCTGCCCGATTACTCCCGTGAGGTGGTTGTTAATTTCGTTGATTGTCGCCGGGTTCATCGAGTCGCCGATCTTTTGGCGGTTCATGCGAACCATCGTCTGTGACAGCCGAAAGAGCGCGACCGCAAGAGACAACAGACGCTCCCACTCCCCTGCCTCGTTGTCAGAAATGTCATGTAGTATGACCAGAGTGAGGGCGGGCACTCCGCCCGGTTCAGCCAAAGGGCAAATTGCGAGCATCGAAGGCGTCCCTCGCTGACCGCAGGCGCGTCCGATAGCATCCCTGAATCCGGAACCAAATCCTTGCAGTGTTCGGGAAACTGCCGTTGTTCCTGAGACAGCGCGGCATTCGCTGTTGGCGATGGCTTTGCCAATCATTCCATCGTGGGAGCCGACAAGCAGATCACGGTCGAATTCACCGATATCGCCGGAGGGACGATAATAATCGCCATCCTTGACGAAAGTGGCCAGAATCGCCGTGGAGGGGAGGATATCCTTGAGTTGTCGCTCGAAATATCGCGGATCATTTTCAATTGGATTTTGTGATTCCCAACGCAGGAAGGAAATGACCTTGTCGAATCCACGCCGCCTGGCGAGGGATAGTGTCTCCTGCTCCCCCTGGGTGACCGCCGCCGCGCCTATCAGAGAAGCCAGACCGAGCAGGCGCAGGTCGATGTCACTGACAGCAAAGGCTGAGTCACTTTTTCGAAGGAGAATCGCCTCACGGCGACCGGGCTGGCGTATCGGATAGACAAGCGATGACAACACCACACGAGTCTCGCCGTCGTCAGCGCTTCCTTCCTGATTTATGATGAGCGGCTTATTCCTGTCGAAAGCATTGACCAGTGCGGAGCGGTAGTTGTCCGAGAACTCCTCTCCCACGTCGCTTCCACCCCGAATGGTGAGAGCGCCGGAAGTCAGCCCAATGAGATAAATTGATTCGGCCCCTGCGATACCCTTCAGAGAGCGACAAAATGACTCGATCGGGTTCTCGGTGATGAGGGACTGAGAAAAGGCTGACACCCGTTCAAGGGTCGATTCTGACTGAACGCCAGCTGACAGCGCGGAGTTTTGCGCTTGTTTGACTTCACGGGCCAGACGAGTCACACGTATTCGCTCCCCCAGCCATCCGCATATTGGTTCTAGAGCGGCCAACGTTCCCTTGTCAAAGGCGCGCTCTCTTTCTGAAAACAGGATTACGCCGCCGAGCTTTTCCTGCCCTGACACGAGAGGTATCGAGAGAGAGCACTTAAATCGGGAAATTGTTTCATCGCCGTCGGCGCCAACAAATGTGAGCGCCCCACCAATAAGGGACTCCTCAAGGGTCAAGGCCTGAAAGAGGGGATTTGTGTCCGAGGTCAGACGTTCGAGATATGCGCTCTCATCCCGTTTGAGTCCATGACTCACTGTGAGAACAAGCTCGCGCCTGGCTCGATTGTATAGATAGACTGCGCCGCACATACCCGGTATGCCGATACGAATCTCCTCAAGAGTAACCGACATTAACTCGGTGATGGAAAATGGCTGACGTGCGGTGCGTTGGATGGCAGTGAGGATTCCCGATCCCCGATGCTGATTGCGAAATTCGTCCGCCTCTTCCCTTTGGCGGCGGAGCAGGTCCGCGACGCCGAGAACAATCATAAACACGCTGATAGCCGAGACTGTCAGCCAGATGGATTGGATGAAGATGTAGGCGCGCGGAATGAACCAGACATCGTACTCTGAAAATCCCATTACGACATACCACAGAGCGGCGGCTAACAAAATCGCAAACCCGCCCCACAAGCGCGATGGCTGGACGAGGGGTTTGTCGGGAGTCGCGGCTTTGAGACGATGAATGAGAAGCAGGTACGCCATCACAACAAGAACCGGAGCGACCATTCTGACAATAAGCGGCAACATCAATTCACTCTTTCAATGTCGCCATGAAGGGTGAAGGCATCGGCGGCGGAGACACACACGGGGACAATTTCTCCGGGTTGGGCGGTATCAGAGGAAAAGAGCACTGTCTTGCTTCCTTCGGTGCGGGCGCGCCAGAGATTGGCGTCACGTCGGGAGCGCCCTTCGATTACTCCCCACGCCACCCGCCCTATCTCGCGCTGATTGCGGTCATAGCTTATCCCCTGCTGAAGCTCGATGAGGCGATTGAGTCTTTCGAGTTTCGCTTCCTCGGGAACGTCGTCAGGCATCTTTGCCGCAATTGTTCCCGGCCTCGAGGAGTAGCGGAACATGAAAGCAAAATCAAATTGGACAGCGCGCACGACATCGAGGGTCTGCTGAAACTCTTCCTCGGTCTCGGTGGGGTAGCCGACAATCAGGTCGGTCGATAATACGACATAGGGCAAACGTTTGTGGATATAGTCGACAATTTTGAGATAATGCTCCCGGCTGTAGATGCGTCCCATTACTTCCAGCACCCGATTTGAACCCGATTGCAGGGGCAAATGAATATGAGGCATGATTCGCGGCTCATCGGCCATGAGGTCTACTAAGCGCTTGGACAGATCCTTGGGGTGGGAGGTCATGTAGCGAATGCGCCTGATACCAGTTTCGGCAGCAACTCTTTGCAGAAGGCGCGGAAAATCGACGTCGTGATATTTGTAGCTGTTGACGTTTTGCCCTAAGAGAGTTACCTCGACGACTCCCTCACCGACCATCTTTTTGACAGCATCGATAATGTATTGCGCTGAATGTTCCCGCTCTTTCCCCCGCACATAGGGGACAATGCAATAGGTGCAGTAATTGTCGCATCCCCTGGAAATGGTCACGAAGCCCGACCATGGTGACTCTTTGATAGGCGCAATCATATCCATGTTCTCGTGTCCGAATGCCGTCATCACCGAGGACGTCCCCTCCACCCCTTCAATGACATCGGGTAGCTCAAACAACCGGTCGGTGCCAAGGACATAATCGACATGCGGAACGCGCTTGATCAAATCGTCACCAAGTCTTTGCGCCATGCATCCGACTACGGCAACCTTTAGTGACGGTCGATATTTCTTGTAGCGATAAAGATCGCCGAGACGCCCATAGACTCTCTGCTCGGCCTTTTCACGGATTGAGCAGGTGTTGAGAATGATCAAGTCGGCGTCGGCTTCGTTTTCGACGCGCTTGTAACCGCGGGTGGTGAGAGTCGACGACAATGTGGAGGAATCGGCAAGATTCATCTGACATCCAAATGTCATGATATGAAAGGTGCGGGGTTTCGCAACGCCAACGGGGGCGATATCGTTTTGGATTTGTAACGTAGTATTCTGCATGGTGTTAGATGGAGGGATGATACGGATTTTTTCGGGTGATTCCAAGCATATTTTTGGACACGCCCAAGCCGAACGCCACCGCCAAAAATAGAGTCGCCGCTCCCCAAGAAGGAAAGCGGCGACGAAAGCTCCCAATATGCCAGGGGATACTACTTAGACGGATTCCCGCACAAGATATCGCCTCCCTGAAATAAGTAGCTGACAACCAGGGTCAAATCAACAACGTTGACCAAATCATTGCAGTCAGCATCTCCAACCCGGCGTTCAGGTTGTGGCGCGGGTCCCATCATGAAAAGATACTGTGTGTAATACACTAAATCGATGACATTGACTCGGCTGTCATAGTTGACGTCCCCAAAGAAGCGCCACACTTTCAAAGTTATGCCGATTCGCCGAGGAGAATTAGATGCACCCGGTGAATTAATAAAGAATGAATCCGTATATTGACCAAAGAGGAACGAAGGCGTCGACTCGGCGATCAAATGAACAAAACCGGCTACGTTTCCAGATGACGGAACAATGTCAAGCCACGGCACACTTTCCGCTATCGTCCAGGGCATGCATCCGCCGAATTCATTGTCGATGGTCTCGATGTAACCCAAAAATGGCCCGTTCAATTCCTGTGTAGGAATAGTAATATTATTCGAGCCTACCAGGATGCGCGGTGTCGCTACGCCGGCGGATTTATTGATCTTGATAATCATGTATTGGGGCGAGTTGATCGCTTTGGGGGCGGTAACGACAATGCTGTCATAGTAGATCCCGACAGGCAGACCGGCGTCTGTCGTTGTGACTTCCACAATTTGAGATACGGTTCCGCTGTCAGTATCAATTGAGAACCAATCAGATTCATAACTCAGTACGAAATCAACTGGGTCATCCTGTAAGTTGCTCGCTACGATGAATTGGCCGGAGGGAAATGGAATGTTCTTTCCCATATCGCATTCATAAATGGTGAATGAGAGGGTGTCGGGGGCAATATCCAGCATGGCTGGGTTTGTCACCGAGTGTAGATGGAAAACCACCGGATAGGGCGAGTTTGTCGCTTCGGGTGAGGTTACCCAGACGGTGTCATCATAATCGGTATCGGCCGCGATGGAGGCCAACTTAAGAGTTACAGTTACTGTATCCCCGGCGACACCAGAAGTGGGAAAGAGACTAAGAATCCTCGAAGAAAACTCGCTTGCTGTAAATGTGAGTAATCCTGAACCGCCGTTTGTGACAACGAATTTTCCGGCTGGCAATGGCGACCCATCTCCGGGGATAATCCAATAGTTGTATTGGTTAATTGCCAGAATCATCGGCAAGTCGGAACCCACGGTCAATTTCACCGGAACCTTCTGCGGCGTGTTAATAGCGCCGACTCCGGTAATGACGATGGTGTCAAAATAATCCCCGAACGCAAGACCGGTAATATCGCACGATACAGTGACTGAGCCATTGTCTGTCCCCAATGTGGGCGACAGTCCCAGCCAATTCTGACTTTTCGCTACCGACCAATTGAGGGTCGATCCTGAGGTTCCATTGTTGAAGACATTCAAGCTCTTTGAGGCTGGATTGGCGCCATTCGCGACGGCATTAAAATTGAATCCTGCCGGGCTATAGCCAATGGTCGGCGGAGGGGGATCGAGATGGAGTGTAACCACAACCCACTGTGGAGAATTGATAGCACCGCCTGAGCTTACCATTACAGAATCTTTGTAGTCGCCAGCCGCCATGAAATTAGTGTTGATGCCAACGGTTACGGTTCGCGGGGTTGAGCCGCTGAGTGGGGTTGGAACAATCCATGACACCGATTCAATAATGGAGAGAGACAGAACTTTGTTATCTGAGGTAACGACGAAAGACTGCGACGCAGGAAATGAGCCACCTGTGATCCCTGAGAAATGGAGGGAGTCGGGAGCCACGATCATGCTCGACGGCGAGGCTGTATCCTTCACGACTTTTCGACCACCCCACACCGGATTGTATGCTGACCCATCGCCATTGACAAACGTATAGGCCGAACCCTCATCCCACAAAAGCGTGTCAATGACAATAGAATCAGATTGACTCCATGAAGTCAGAGTGAAATAATAACTTCCCCACAAACGGCGGCTGGGATTAGTCAGCACACCCTGTCCGAGGGCGACCCCGCCAAACAGAAAGTTGTGTGTCGTATTGGTGACGGCGATGCTTCCGGTCTCGAAGAAAAATGTCCCAAGCTCGAAAGAGGTCTGAGTGAGCGAAGTCGGCTTGGCGCTATCCAATTGGAGATTCGGATTGTCCCAGTGCATCGGCACAGTGACGCCGATTACTCTGTCGGCGTCATTGAAAACCCATAGCTCCGCCCGCAATTTCATCTTGCCGGTTGTGGCATCGGGGATGACGGAATAGACCAATTCGCAGGTATCAGGAGCGCCGGCATCCTGCGCAAATGCAACGGATGAAATCAGCAGGACAACGAGTCCCACCACCAAAGCCAGTAAACGGTTAT
>JBBTMW010000158.1:0-9347 GCA_038067995.1 Candidatus Zixiibacteriota bacterium | reverse complement strand
TTATCGTTTTTCTCTATGCCCAGTACACGGGCATGAGCCGGCTTGGCGTCAAAGGCTATTTCGATCACCTGATTGGACAGCCCCGCGATCTGATGGGGTGGGCGATTGTGCCGCTGATTTTTCCGATTCACGTCATCGGCGAATTCGCCAAGCCCTTCAGTCTGGCCCTTCGTCTATTCGGAAACATAACCGGAGAAGATATTCTCGTGGCGGCCTTTGTCGGGTTGGGAATCACCGCGCTCTCATTTGTGGGTTCACCGGTCGGCCTGCCGCTTCACATCCCGTTCATTCTTCTCGGCATTTTGCTGTCGACCATTCAGGCTCTGGTATTCACCCTGCTGTCGACGATTTACATATTGATGATGCTCCCCCACGATCACGGCGACCACGCCGAAGCGCATGGGGCGCATCACTAATAATGACAACAACGAATAACTGTATTAATAACTCTTAGGAGGATACGATGGAATATCAAGCAATGTTAGCGTGGGCACTGCCGATGGGCGTAGGCCTTGCGGCGGTTGGTTCCGGTCTCGGTCTCGGCCGTGCGGTTGGTTACGCGATGGAAGCAATCGGCCGTCAGCCAGAGGCGAGCGGCAAGATTCAGACGGCGATGATTATCGGCGCCGCTCTTATCGAAGCCCTCACCATTTATGCCCTGGTTGTCTTTTTCCTGATGTTCGGTAAGATCACGGGCTGAACAAACAACTCTCATGTCCGGCGAATCCTTGCCGGCCGTGATTGTGACAGGAGATCAAGATGCATCTTGAATGGCAACAATTAGCAACCCATGCCCTTGGGTTTCTCATCACGCTGTGGATTCTCAAACGGTTCGCGTGGGGGCCGCTCCTTGCCATTATGGAGGAGCGCCGCTCGTCAATAGCCAATGAGTTCAAGCGCATAGATGACGAAAAGGCGAAAGCCGCCCGGTTGGCCGCAGATTACGAGCAGAAGCTGAAAGAGATAGACGCCGAGCGTCGTGCCAAGCTCGTTGAGGCTGTCAACGAAGGGAAGAAAATCGCCGAGGATTTGAAGACCACGGCTCGAGCCGAGGCGCAGGAGATAACCTCCAAGACCAAATCCGAACTCGAGAATGAAGTCAAGAAGGCCCGTGTGCATCTCAAAAATGAGATGATCGCGATCACCATGATCGCCACCGAGAAGATCATTCGTGAAAAGCTCGACGACCAGAAGCACCGTCAGCTTATCGGCGCCATCATAGACGGAGCGGAGAAGGCCTAAGACGTAAATGATTGCCAACGAAGCGGCCCGTAAATACGCCCTCGCTCTTTTTCAGTCCGCACAGGCGAAGGGACAGATGGATGCCATTTATCGGCAGATTGGCGAACTCAGCCAAATCGTACAGAGCGATGCCACCCTTCTGAATTTCCTCAATTCCCCTGCAGTGATGGATGAGCACAAGCGGGAATTGGTGCAGACGGTTTTTTCGCCGCGCGTCGAGAAGCTCCTGGTGGAGTTTTTGCTCCTGCTGGTCAACTGGCATCGCATCAACTATCTGCCGGAAATCATCGACGAATACATCCGGCTGGTCGAAGCGGCGCAGGGAGTGGCCCGAATCACGGTGACAACCGCCCTTCCGATGCAGGACGCTGAGCGCCAGAATCTAATATCTCGCATGGCAAAAAAGACCGGTATGAAAGTCATTCTTGAAGAAAAGCTCGCCCCCGAGATTATCGGCGGCATGATCATACAGCTGTACAATGACATCATTGATGGATCCGTCAGGCGGAGTCTCGATGTGATGGAGGAACAGCTGGGGAAAGTGAAAGTAGTATAATCCGCCGGCGCGAGTCGCTGGCCAGTTGGAAAAGGTTGATTAATATAAAACGCATATTCATGTCATTCCGGCCAAGTCCCGTACGCCATTGGCGGGCGGGAGGCAGAGCCGGAATCCATCTTTTTCAGAGAAGATGTAAGATGGATTCCCGCTTTCGCGGGAATGACAGTTGTGGAAACGCGTTCTGAGCAGAAGAGTGTTTCGTCATGCCCCGATGAAATGGGTCATGTAAAGAGGAGTACGGTATGGGTTTGAACCCCGAAGAAGTATCATCGGTCATACGAAAAGAGCTTGAGAAGTATGAGACCAAGCTCGAAATGGAGTCGGTAGGCACTGTACTTCAGGTCGGCGACGGTATCGCCCGTATCTGGGGTCTTGAAAAAGTCCAGATGTCGGAGCTGATTCAGTTCCCCGGCGACGTCTATGGAATGGTGTTGAACCTTGAAGAGGACAACGTCGGCGCCGCTATTTTCGGTTCCGACATTGCCATCAAGGAAGGGGACACCGTCAGGCGCACCGGCAAAGTAGCTTCGGTTCCTGTTGGTGAGGCGCTTCTTGGTCGTGTCGTCAATCCTCTCGGCCAGCCGGTCGATGGCAAAGGGCCGATTGTCACCGATCACTACCGCGTTATCGAAGGTCGTGCGCCATCGGTTATCGAACGTCAGCCGGTAAAAGAACCGCTTCAGACCGGACTCAAGGCCATCGACTCCATGATTCCAATCGGGCGAGGCCAGCGCGAGCTTATCATCGGCGACCGCCAGACAGGCAAAACCGCCGTGGCTATCGATACGATTATCAATCAACGCGGGCAAGATGTCAAATGCATCTATGTCGCTATTGGCCAGAAGGCCTCGACAGTGGCGCAGGTGGTGGAAGTTCTTCGCAAACATGGCGCCATGGAGTACACGATTGTGGTGATAGCCAGCGCGACCGATTCAGCGCCTTTGCAATACATCGCTCCCTATTCGGGATGCGCCATGGGTGAATATTTCCGGGATAAAGGCGGCCATGCCCTGTGCGTCTATGACGATCTTTCCAAGCAGGCCGCATCCTATCGCCAGTTATCGCTCCTTCTTCGCCGTCCGCCGGGACGCGAAGCCTATCCGGGCGACATTTTCTATTGCCATTCGCGTCTTTTGGAGCGGGCCGCAAAGCTCTCCGAAAAACTGGGGAGTGGATCACTAACTGCTCTGCCAATTATTGAAACGCAGGCCGGTGACGTGTCGGCATATATTCCGACCAACGTGATCTCCATCACCGATGGACAAATATTCCTTGAGTCCGAATTGTTCTTCTCGGGCGTTCGCCCCGCTATTAACGTCGGAATTTCCGTGTCGCGCGTGGGTGGCAATGCGCAGGCAAAAATGATGCGCCAGGTAGCCGGATCGCTCAAGCTCGACCTTGCCCAGTATCGCTCACTCGCGGCATTTGCGCAGTTCGGCTCTGATCTTGATGAAGCGACCATCAAACAGCTTACTCGCGGTGAAAAGATGGTCGAGCTACTCAAGCAGGGGCAGTTTGTCCCCATGCCGGTGGAGCGTCAGGTGATGATCATTTGGTGCGGCGCCAAGGGCTATCTTGATGACGTCCCGACCGAGTCACTCCTGCGTTTTGAAGAAAAATTCCTTGAGTTCTGCGAAAAATCATATCCGGATATCAAGCATAACCTGTCGAAAGAGCGGACCATCTCAGACGACACCGCCGCGAAACTAAAATCGGCCGTCGAAGCCTTCAAGAAGGAGTTCAAGGCCAACTAAGGAGTCACATCCTTACAAGGTTTTTTTCGCTATGGCTACCCTTCGCGAAGTACGCAATCGAATCCGCTCCGTCGCATCGACCCGTCGCATTACCAAGGCGATGGAGATGGTTGCGGCGTCCAAACTGCGGCGCGCCCAACAGCGCGTTGAGCAGGTGCGCCCCTATGCACGAAAGATGGATGAGATGCTGTCGCATCTGGCGGCCGGTTCGAGCGATGAGATTATGCATCCATTTTTTGAAGTCCGCCCCGTGAAACGCAAAACGCTCGTCGTCGTGACGTCAGACCGGGGCCTGTGCGGCTCTTTCAACGCAAATATTTTGCGTAAGGCGATGCAGTGGATTCAAGCCAATCAGGGGACGGCATTTGAGATCGTGACTGTCGGAAAAAAGGGCAACGACTATTTCAAACGCCGTCCATATCCGGTGGTCCGTTTTGTCGGCGATTGGGGAGGCGTGCTCAAGTATGACAAGGCGCGCAGTCTCGTGTCGTTCCTGACCGAGCGATTTTCCACAGGGGAAACCGACGAGATAGATATTCTCTACACGCAATTTTTCTCTCTGGTGAAATATCGTGTCAATGAAGAACGCTACCTGCCGATCCCCAAACCGAAAGTGTCCGACGGCGGCTCGGCGAGCGACTATATTTTTGAACCGAACCCGACCGACATCTATGCCGCGCTTATGCCCGGCTACGCCACCACCAAGCTGGTGACCGCTCTCGCTGATTCTTTTGCAAGCGAGCACGGCAGTCGCATGGTTGCGATGGGAGCGGCGACTAAGAATGCAGGCGAAATGATTCAGACATTGACGCTCGATTATAACAAGGCGCGACAAGCCCAGATCACCAAAGAGCTTCTTGAAGTGGTCAGCGGCGCCGAGGCCCTCAGGGGCTGATGACTTTGAATGATATTTTGAGTAATAGACTGGAGTAAGTGTATGGCAGAAAATATTGGCAGAGTGGTGCAGGTGATTGGCCCGACGGTCGACTGCGAATTTCGCTCCGACTCGTTGCCGAATATCCTGAACGCCCTGAAAATTGTGGATGAACAATCCGGCATCAATTTGACCATTGAGGTCTCGATGCATATCGGTGACAATGTCGTGAGGTGCGTCGCCCTGGCGTCGACCGATGGTCTTGTGCGCGGCATGAAAGTGGTTGATACAGGAAGCACTATCACCGTGCCGGTGGGAGAGCATTCCCTCGGACGGCTCTTCAATCTTCTCGGTGAAGCAATCGACAACAAGACCCCCATTCCTGCCAATGTCAAACGCCTTCCGATCCATCGGGCAGCGCCATCATTTCAGGAACAGGCCACTCGCACCGAGATGTTTGAGACGGGCATCAAGGTCATCGATCTGCTTGAGCCTTATTCTAAAGGCGGGAAAGTCGGACTCTTCGGCGGCGCCGGAGTCGGCAAGACCGTTATTATTCAGGAACTCATTCACAATATCGCTACCGAGCATGGCGGCTATTCGGTCTTCTGCGGCGTTGGGGAGCGCACCCGTGAAGGAAACGATCTCTATCTCGAAATGACTGAATCGGGAGTGCTTGCAAAAACCGCTCTTGTCTTCGGCCAGATGAACGAGCCCCCGGGAGCGCGCCTCCGCGTCGCCCTCTCCGGTCTCACCATGGCGGAATATTTCCGCGATGAAGAAAATCAGGACGTGTTGCTGTTCGTCGATAATATTTTCCGATTCGTTCAGGCCGGTTCCGAAGTGTCGGCGCTTCTCGGACGTATGCCTTCGGCTGTGGGATATCAGCCGACCCTGGCAACCGAAATGGGTGCGCTTCAGGAGCGAATCACCTCAACCCGCTCCGGTTCGATTACATCGGTGCAGGCCATCTATGTTCCAGCCGACGACCTGACCGATCCCGCTCCGGCAACGACTTTCTCGCATCTTGACGCCACCACCGTGTTGTCGCGACAGATCGCCGAGCTGGGTATCTATCCGGCCGTCGACCCGCTTGACTCGACTTCCCGCATTCTCGACCCGAATATCGTCGGTGAGCGCCACTATCATGTGGCTCGCATGGTGCAGAAAAATCTTCAGCGTTATAAAGACCTGCAGGATATTATCGCCATTCTCGGTATCGACGAGCTTTCCGAGGATGACCGCCTTGCCGTCGGACGCGCCCGCAAGATTCAGCGCTTCCTGTCACAGCCGTTCTTCGTTGCTGAGCCGTTCACCGGCAAAAAAGGCGTCTATGTCAAGATCGAGGACACTATTCGCGGATTCGAGATGATCGTTAACGGCGAACTCGACCATATCGCCGAACAGCATTTCTATCTCGCCGGTGGCATTGAAGAAGTGCTCGATAGATTCGAGAAGGCAAAGAGCTGATAGTATGTTCAGACTTTCAATAGTGACGCCTGAAAAGGTGCTTTTTGACGGTGAAGTGAAATCGCTCTTCGTTCCGGGAAGCGAAGGCTATCTTGGAGTGCTGTCGCATCACGCTCCCCTGATCACGGCCCTGAAGCCGGGCAAGGTGGAGTATCGCGAAAAGAGTGATCACACCGCTGTTCTCGCTCTGGGTGGTGGGTTCATGGAAGTCAGCGGCAACAAAGCTACTATCCTTGCTGAGGATGTGGAGTTTGCTGACAAGATTGATCTGTCAGCCGCCGAAGCCGAATACAATCAGCAACGCGCCCGCCTTGCTGCCCACTCAAAAGGGGACACGTCGATTGATGTGAAGGCCGCCCGCGCCGCCATGGAGCGCGCCGCCAACCGCATTAGTATCGCCAAAGAGTCGCGATAGGCTATTTCTGTCATTCCCCGGCTTGACCGGGGAATCCATCTTCATTCCATTCTTCGTAGGTCGGTGTTCCGATCCCCGCTGAAAGCGGGGTGAGAAACCAGACAACAGTGTCTAAACACAAACACTTCCCCAATATGAGTATGCATCCGCACAGTGTCAATTTCTGACACTCTAAAGTCTACACCCCCCAATATAATTCTCTTGACAACCCTAAAGGAGGGGGGATTATACTGCTAACGACTAACCGGTGAGAGCATGGGCGCCTCGACGGATTCCATGCTCCGCCACAAAGATTGAGGGATTATTATGATGCGGCGGCTATCGACTACATTGCGCGTTCAGCGCACTTTGTGCATCGCATTTCTTGCGGCGCTGGGGCTGACTATTTCCTGCGACCGCGACTGCCCAACACAACCTCCGCCTCCACCGCCCCCCGTGGACAACGGAACCAATTTTTATGTGTTGTATAGAAATGCCGCGTTGAACGACGACAGCATCGCGATTTTTGTCTTCAACACCAATCTAATGATGGCCGTTGATTCATTCATGCTTTATGCGGGTGCAACTAATTATCGGAAAATCGCTGTATCGACTGATGAAAAGTTTCTCATGATTGCATCAAGCGCTACGTCGGGTGGTGTTGTCCACATCATTGATATAGATACTCGTCAGGAGATCAACATGCTTACCGGAAGAGACATGGAATTGAAAGTATCTCGCAATGGAAAATATACTGTTGCCGAGAGTTGGCTCGAAAATATTGTTCTAGACTCGACTCTTCTTGATACAGTTGTTATAGATACAGTTGGTTCTTGGGGTGGTGCGTGGGACTCTACGGGAAACATATTTTACGGACTGCAGTTGCGGCCGTCAGGCACAGTAATCCGAAGGTTTGACGTTGAAGCTGATTCAGCACTTCCAGAAATAGCAGTTATCGATCCTGTGTATGGAATTGGCTATGTGGCCCGACTTCAGACTACAGCCAACCCTGACAAGGTCTTCCTCTATATCTATTATGGCCAAAACTCCGGGAGGGTAGTGTCATACAATTTGGCTGACAGTAGCATTGTCTTTTCGTATTGGATTGGCTCACAAAACACCTATTTGGCGATCACGCCTGATTGGAAAACAATTCTCTTTACTGATCCTGAAAATTTTGACAATTGGGTGGTTGAAAGAAGCGTTTACTTCGTCAATGCGGAAACGGATCAATTGGAGACCATAGTCCCCCCTCCTCCCCCTGCAAACGGAACAGTGTATGGCCCAGAGGAAATGATACTTAACCCATCGAAGATCGCTGTGTCGTCAGATGGAAAGTTCGCAATGACAGATGGGCCGGAATCCAGAAGAGGTGTCGGCCTGATTTCCCTGACCGAGCGCAAATATGTCGCGTTCTTGTGGCCGGACACCTTGTATGTATACGCGGGGGAACCGGTCGGCGTAGCGTGCAAGGTGAGGCGTTGATCAAAGTTGTATTTTATCGGTGGGGTGATATTCACCTCATGAACTTAAATCTACAAACCCTTCGGAGGAGATCATGAGTAAGTTTGTATTCGTTCTAATCGCATTTCTTTACGCAACTAGCGTCAAGAGTGCGGACTCGCTTTACATTTATGGAGCGAATGGACGGGAATACTACCCGATTGACACATCCCGCATTCTCATCAAATGGGGAGCCGAACCCGATGAACTGGGAGGGTCCGGGTTCCTCACTCCCTATCCAAGTATTAGTACAACAACTTGGATAACTAACAAGATTGAAAATCTTGTCCTGCACAATTTCACTGGTAGCTACAATTATCAATCCGTGGTAGCACAACTCCGATCAGACGCACATGTGGAGTCTGTCAACGAAGTGCTTGTGGTGAACACAGACGAAAATCTCTACCTCTATTTCGGAAACAAAATCTCCTGCCGATTCCAAGCGGGAACGGCGCAAACGTTTGTGGACAGCATCTGCGTCGCGAATCATTTGGCGATTGAATCTGAATCACAATATGTTCCGAGGCAGTATGTGTTGAAACGATTGGTGGGCGCGACACTGAGCACCCGCGCACTGGCCAATTATCTTCACGACCTCCCATTGACCACATGGGCGCAACCAGATTGGACAGGAAATGGCACCGCACTGGGGTACAGTGTAAGCGATGAGTATTTCCACTTTTCGCAATGGAATATTAAGAAAACGATCGGCTACAAGAGCACGACTAATTACGGCGCATGGGAATTGACACGTGGCTCGGCGGCCATTCGAGTCGCAGTGCTGGATGAGGGAATGGAGCCGCATGAAGATTTTGATACTTCGAAATGGGAACCAGGTATTGACTTCACGCCGCCGAACGGTATTGACTATGACCCCTCACCCATCACTCCTGAGCCGCCAAACATCATCGACGCTCACGGCATGGCAGTCCTTGGAATCATTGCCGCGGCACATAATAACCCGGTGATAGTTGGCGATGAAGAAGGGGGAACGATGTATAGCAGTACTGCTGGCATGGCGCCTTTGACCAAAATTATTCCTCTGAGAATTATCGATCCAGAGGGATACCTTGTCGTAGGTTCGAAAGTCGAGGACGCACTCTATTATGCCGCATCTACAGCGGACATCATAAATTGTAGTTGGGGCATGGATCCTGTACCGTTCGGTGTACAATCTGCATTGACTTATGCGCTAACTAACGGCAGGAATGGGAAAGGATGTATTGTTGTTGCATCTTCAGGCAACACGCCCATGTCTCCAATGCGATTCCCCGCAACTAATGACTCAGTTATCGTAGTTGGAGCGATTGGCCAAAACGATCGAGTCCTTTCGTATTCAGAATGGGGTCCGACACTCGATGTACTTGCTCCATCCATGTATGCTTGCGGTAAGAATGGTGTAACTTGTCAGGATTCAGCAAATTCGTACTACACGGTGGATCGAGCGGATACTATTGGATACAATAAGAAGGACTTTGGAAACTGTTATCCTAGTCAGGACAGAAGTTATGTTTGCACATTTTCTGGGACCTCGGCTTCTGCTCCTGCTGT
>JBBTMW010000157.1:0-6053 GCA_038067995.1 Candidatus Zixiibacteriota bacterium | reverse complement strand
AGGTTCAGGCAACGGCAATCCTCGACATGCGTCTGGCCCGGCTCACCGGTCTTGAGCGCCAGAAGATTCAGGAAGAATACGAAGAGCTTCTTAAGAAAATCAGCGAGTTCAAGGCCATTTTGGATTCCAAGGCGCTGAGGATGAAGATCATCAAAGACGAGACGCTTGAGATGGAGAAGCGTTTTGGTGACGATCGCCGCACTGAGATTCAGGACGCCGTCGGCGAGATGGCGGTCGAGGACCTCATCGCCGAAGAAGAAATGGTTATCACCATTTCCCATCTCGGCTATGTGAAGCGTTTGTCGGTAACCAATTATCGCAAACAGCAACGTGGCGGCAAGGGAGTCATCGGCATCGAGACCAAGGAAGATGATTTCGCCGAGCATCTCTTTGTGGCCAGCACCCACGACTATATTCTCTTTTTCTCGAACCGCGGACGTTGTTATTGGGTAAAGGTGCACGAGATTCCTCAGGCGGGTAAACTCGCCAAGGGGAAACCGATTGTCAATATGTGTAAGATAGAAGCAAGTGAGATGATCACGGCATTCTGTCGTGTCAGAGCGTTTGATCCCGACCAGTATATCGTCATGGCGACCCGCAAAGGGACTATCAAGAAAACCTCGCTCGACGCTTTTTCGAATCCGCGCGTGGTCGGCATCAACGCCATCGACCTTCCCTCGGATGACGAATTGATATCGGCGCAGATCACCGACGGCTCATTTGAAGTTGTGCTGGCGACCCGTCAGGGAATGGCCATTCGCTTCAATGAGCAACATGTGCGAAGCATGGGGCGCGCCGCGTACGGCGTGCGGGGCATTACGCTCGACGACAAGGATTTTGTCATCGGCATGGTCGTCGTCAAACGCGACAGCACTTTGCTGGTCGTGACCGAACATGGCTATGGCAAGCGCACGTCCATCGAAGATTACCGCGTCACCAATCGGGGCGGCAAGGGCGTCATCAATGTCAAGACAACCGATCGCAATGGCGAAGTCGTCTCTATCAAAGAAGTTCTCAATGACGACGAACTGATTATCATCACCAGAAACGGCATCGCCAACAGGCAGAATGTGAAAGACATCAGCGTCATCGGCCGCAACACCCAGGGGGTGCGGTTGATCTCACTCAAGAATGGCGACGTAGTGACCGATGTGGCACGGGTGGTGAAGGAAGAGTAGGAGCGGTAAGGGGTGGGGAAAATGTCCTTTTTCCGAAAGTGGAGATCATGGTCGCTACCAACGCGAATAAGTATTTTTTTGGCGATCGCTATTCCATTATTCCTTTGGGCATTTGATGATTCCGCCAAGAAATCAGATACTGATCAAATTACCAATGAAATTAGAGAACAAGCTGGAGTATTGGGCGAGAACAAGCGATATGAATTTTCCGCCAAATACCCACTTGGATACTCAGTGTTTTACAGCACATTTGATGATCCTATGATTGTCCCTGCGAGGGTTCGGTCGGGCGAACATGGGGTTGAAATTGATTGGGGATCATTCCGAGTGGATTGGTCTGAAACGCGAAACGGTTTTATTTCGTTTGTGCTTCCAAATGTGATTGATAAAGTCTCAGGAAGCAGAGTTGTTGGGTGCAAGTATGTAATGAGATGGACTCCTGAGAATAATGCACGCGAAATTGACGATGTTGTCGGAGTGACTCGTCTCAAGATGGTTATTGAAATTCTTCGATCGGACAGTAAGGGACTCATCGGCGTTTTCGGATTCCGTCCTCGAAAGTAAGATTTCGTGGTCGGCAGACGTCTCGTCTGCCCCCTTGGACCACTTACTTAAGAGATAAGACTGGATGCCAGCCTTCGCTGGCATGACATAAAAAGGAAACTCGCTACTGCAATTGGACTCGGTGGCCCACCTTTCAGGTGGGTTCCCGTCAAGGGTGGGAGCCATGATTGCTTCAGGTCAGCAATATAATTGTCAGAAAGACAACGCATCTCGACTCCGCTCGATGCGACGCTACGCGTTTGCGGGCGGTACCGCCCTAAGCGGGATCACGTCTGTCCCTTTACAGCTTTTTAAGAGTTAAGACTGGATTCCCGCCTTCGCGGGAATGACATTTGCGAGGGTGTGGCGAGAATTGAAGGAATTTTCACAGGCCCGTTTGCGGTGGGTTCCGCTACTTCGCCAGATAGGATTCGGAATCGTCGGGGAATTTGCCGGATTTGACGTCGTCGATATACTGCTTGGCTGCGTCGAGAATTGTCGGTTTCAAGTCGGCGTACTCACGAATAAACTTCGGTCGGAAGCCTTCGTCGCGCAATCCGAGCATGTCATTGGTCACCAGCACCTGTCCATCGCAGTTAATACCGGCGCCAATACCGATAGTTGCGGCAGTGGCGAGACGGGAAGTGATTTCGGTGGCGATATCACTCTGCAACAATTCCAGCACCATCGAGAAGCAACCGGCTTCTTCAAGTGCGAGAGCGGATTCGATAAGATACTGCTTCGATTTGTCCTCTCGTCCCTGAACCTTCGGACCACCAAAACGATGAATGCTATGCGGAGTGAGGCCGATATGCCCCATGACTGGAATGCCGCATTCGACGATTCGTTTAACTGTCGCGACCATTTCGATTCCGCCTTCGAGTTTGACAGCTTCCGCGAAGCCTTCCTTAAGAAATCTTCCGGCATTGGTGATGGCGACTTCAATAGATGGCTGAAACGACAAGAACGGCATGTCAGCGACAAGAAGGGCGCGTTTAGTGCCCCTTGATACCGCCGCGGTGTGGGCGACCATGATATCCATAGTGATTGGCAGAGTGGAGGAATAGCCATGAACCACGTTGGCGGCCGAATCCCCGACAAGGATGCAATCGACGCCCGCCTGATCGAGCAGTTTTGCCATGAAGGCGTCGTAGGCCGTGAGCATGGTGATCTTTTCGCCTTTGGCCTTTTTAGCGACAAAACTATTAACCGTGACTTTCTTAATTTCTTTAATTACCGACATGCTACCTACCGTCCTGCAATGTCCGCCGAGGGGACATAATATTTTTTGCCGGAAATCGGCTTGTGAATCTGGTCGATGAGATCGTCAAAATGCTCGGGATTGGCAACAAAGTCGATGCTGTCGGTCTTGACCACCAACAGGGGGGTGTCGGAGTAATTGAAAAAGTAGTAGTCATAAGCCTTGTTGAGCATCTCGACATAATCGTAATCAATCGGCTTCTCAATTACCATACTGCGCTTGCGAATTCGCTCAAGCAGAACAGGAGTCGAGGCCTGCAAGTATATAACGACATCCGGCTTCGGAATGTTCTGCGACAAGATCGGCGCGATCTTTTCATAGAGCGACAATTCGTGCCCCGAAAGATTAATGGACGCAAATATGGAGTCTTTGGCATATAGGTAGTCGGCGACGAGGCGTTGGCGGAAGAGATCGCGTGTTATCAGCTGTTGTTGCTGTTGATATCGCGACAAAAGAAAATAAATCTGGCAGGGGAATGCGAAGCGCTTACGATTTTTATAAAAATCAGCCAGAAAGGGATTCTCAAGGACTTCTTCGTTGATCAGCTGGGCGTTGATCCGCTCGGCGAGCATGCCTGCGAAGGACGACTTGCCGACGCCGATTACCCCCTCAACGGCGATATAGCCCGGCTCATATTTCTCGTTCGACATAGTCCTTGAACAGTTTGACGGAGTGTCGCGCAATCGCCGACAAGTATCCGGCCAGTGGTTTCTTCGAGATAGGATGCACGAAATCGGGATCAATCTGAAGCAAAGGAACAAGGGAGAACGGCCGTTTGAGGATATCCTTGTGGGGCACTGTGATTCGGGGGGTGACAATGTGCTGTGCCCCGAAGAAAAGTATATCAAGATCAATGGTGCGCGACAACCGGCTTCCCTTGTCGGTACGACCGAGAGAGACTTCAATACGCTCGAGGGAGTCCAGTAGCTCGCTCGGCAGGTATTGATATTCGCATTTCACCACTTGATTGAGAAATGATGGCCCCGAGTCTTTCATCTCCACCGGTTCGCTCTCATAAATTGAAGAGACCGCCGTAACTTCGATCCCTTCCATTTCACTTATCTGCTTCAATGCCACCGCGAGATTTCGTTCACGGTCGCCGAGGTTAGCGCCCATCAGAATGTAAATTGTTTCTGCCATGTCTAATTCAATTGCTTTCCGCTGTCTTCTCAGCGCGATTTGGACAGCCGTATTCGGCTCCGGGTGATTTCCACTTCCACATGTTTCACCATGCCGTCAATTGGCGGGGCCAGTTTTCGTACACGAATGGTCACCGCGTCGGCCTTACACTTAGTGAGAATCGCATCAGCCATCTTTGTGGCGAGCCTCTCAATCAGCAGGGATCCTTTTCCCTTCATGATGCGCTCTATCAGGGTGTATATCTTCGCATAGTCGATTGTGCTGTTCAAACGGTCGCTTTTCCCAGCCGGAGCGAGGTCTGTCACCATCTCGCAGTCGACTTCGTATTGCCGCCCTGTTTCCCGTTCGGCTTTGCTGACGCCATGATAGGCGTAGAATAGCATCCCCACAAGGCGGATGACATCCGTCACGAACGCTCCACCAGTTTCAAGAGCGTGAGCTTTTTCGCGATTCGCTGTCGGGCCGATTCTATCACGTCTGGTCCAGCTGTCAGGCTGAACCGAATATGCCCTTCACCATTATCCCCGAATGCCGAGCCGGGCGTAACAAGGACACGGCTTCGTCTGAATAGCGTTGCGGCCAGAGCCGACGAAGGACGGCGTCCTTCGATTTTCGCCCACAGAAAGGGAATCGTCTGATAACCGGCAGGCTCAAGTTCAAGAGTTTCGCACAAAGTCATGATTGCCGCACGGGACTGGGCGATCTGCCTTCGAACCGGTTCAAGGCGATCTGATCGCGAATGTATCGCCTCGCGAGCCATCGAAATCATCCACGAGTAGATCACCTGTGGAACAACCTGGGTGGCGGCTTTGAGTCCGGCGATTGCATCTTTATTTCCTATCGCAAAACCGAGGGGGATTGACGGAATACCAAAGGTGCGTGGAAAGGAATAGAGTTCAACTCCGACTTGCTTGCCGCCGCTAATGCTCATCAGGGAGATAGACTTGTGTCCGCTGAGAGCGGAATGAGAGGCGTCATTGACAAGAAGGACGTTTTCTTTTCCGGCGAGCCAGACGAGATCGGTCATTATGCGGGTATCGAGTTCGGCGCCGGTCGGATTGTGGGGGGAATTGAGGAAGAGCACACGCGCTACTCGTCCGGCACGGGAGGTTATTCTATCGAAAGAGGGGAGCCAGTTATTCTTTGCAGAAATTTCATATCTCAGGGCTTCTCCGCCGACCGCACCGGTGACTCGCCGATAGTGGGGCACGCCAAGTGACGGCACAAAGACAAGATCTCCGCTGTCAACAAAGGCCAGCGCCACGAGATAAAGCAGAGTTGATATCGAGCCACCGACAAAAATCTCTTTCTCTGGGTCAATCTTCGTGCCGTGATGCGACTGGAACCAGGCCGCTATCTCTTCCTTCAGTCCGGCAAGCTCGGATTCTGAGGCTGGAAGCAATCCAGCCGAAGGAACCGCGCCATTGTCAAACGCAAGAGGCCAGTTGAATGTCGCGAGATCAAGAGAGGGGATACGTCGGGGAAGGGTGCGCCGCCGTTCCGATGCAAGATAGGCCATCGGGTCAGGAGGGAGCTGGTAAAGCCGGTCGGCTTTTTCTATGACAACTTTCCGTATGCGCACGTATGCACCTGTCAGTCCTTCTTGTCCCAGGCGGCGTCAAGTTTGGCGCGCATTGATTCGAGGCGGCGGAAATCATCACTCGGAATCTTGTGGATATTCCCAAGCTGACGCGCCACCGACACGATGTGGGCGTAGTGCTCGACTGTTTCGTGGCGGAAGAGAGCCTCGTCAAGGGATCGCCCTATGGTCAACAGGCCGTGATTGCGCAGAAGAAAGGCATTCTGTTTTTCAATGAATGGTTCAAGGGATTTGGGGACCGCGTCGGTGCCGGGGGGAGCGTAGTCGGTCAGGGGAATGCCGCCGACAAAGACCACTACTTCGGGCAAGACGTCCTCGGCGAGAGCCAGAC
>JBBTMW010000156.1:0-14845 GCA_038067995.1 Candidatus Zixiibacteriota bacterium | reverse complement strand
GAAAAACTATCGATGAAAAAGGGGCGCGACGAATTATTTTTCACGCCATCGAACAAGGAATCAATTTCATCGACATTTCTGACATCTATGCCAAAGGAAAAGCCGAAGAAGTTATTGGTCAGTGTATCGTCGATCTCAACCGAAGTGATCTGGTCATTTCGAGCAAAGCATTTTGGCCGATGTCAGACAATGTCAACGACCGGGGTCTGAGCCGAAAACATCTTTTCGAATCTGTTCACAAATCCCTTAAACGACTTCGCACTGATTATCTCGACATCTATTTCTGCCATCGCTTTGATCCCGATACCGAAATCGAAGAAGTGGTGCGTGCCATGGATGATCTCGTGCACCAGGGAAAGATTCTCTATTGGGGAACCTCGGTATGGGAAGTTGACCAGATCGACGAGGCTCTTCAGCAATCACGCGCCCTCTTGGCCTATGGCCCCGTTGTCGAACAACCCCGCTACAATATGCTCGACCGTCATATCGAAGATGCCATCATGCCGCTGTGCAGTAACAACGGGATGGGTTTAGTCGTCTGGTCACCGCTGGCGCAAGGATTGTTAACTGGCAAATATCTTGACGGCGTCCCCACTGCGAGTCGCGGCTCACAGCCAATGTACATGGAAGATGAATTGAGCGGCGCGAATATGGCGATTGTGCGAAAACTGTCTTCAGTTGCATCCCGCATCGGCATCCCTCTCAACCAGCTTGCTCTGGCCTGGATTCTTCGCCGACCCGAAATATCCTGCGCCATCACCGGAGCCACATCGGTCGAGCAGGTGACCGCCAATGTGCAAGCGTCGCAGGTGTCACTGAGTGACGATGTACTGGCAGAGATAGAAAAGATTTTAGAATGAACCCAGAACCCCCGATTGTCACACCATACACGAGGTAACCATGTTCACAAAGGTCGATCATTTCAACACATCCTTTGCATTCGAAAGCGGTGCGACACATCGCCTCATGTCGGCTCTCACCGACGCCTCCCTCGGCCAAACGGTCGTCCCCGGTCATCGCACCCTCGGGCGGATCGCCTGGCATATTGTAACCACCTATCCCGAAATGCTGACTCACGCGAGCCTGAGCATTACTGCGGTAGCCAAAGAGGCTCCGGTACCGGCCACGGCCGCCGAAATTGCCAACGCCTACAAGGCAGTTTCTGATGAGTTGCGCAATATTGTCAAATCATCGTGGACCGACGCCACTCTTGGCATCGTAGACAAGATGTATGGCGAAGAATGGGCTCGCGGCACGACGCTGTCAGTCTTGATCCGTCATGAGGTCCACCATCGCGGGCAGATGACTATCCTCATGCGGCAGGCCGGACTCGTTGTGCCGGATGTCTATGGCCCGGCTAAAGAAGGATGGGCCAATATCGGCATGAATCCTCCTGAGGTATAAGAACGCATGACAACAATCAAGTCAGAACATATCGCGACAGCGCTCTTTTTCCTGATCGCTGTCGCATTCTGTTTTCTGGCCTATAAACTCTTTGTTCCATTCTTCATTCCCATAGCGTGGGCGGCGGTATTCGCGATACTTTTTTCTCCGCTGAACGCCAAAGTGAAGAAAAGAGTGAAAAAACCGACCCTTTCGGCGGCAATCACGACGTTTGTGGTTCTTCTCGTCATCGTCGGGCCGATGGCCCTTCTGCTTCTCCAATTGGTTAGTGAAGCAGGGGTAGCCCTTCGAAATGTCAACGCAATGTATGAATCGGGGGAGCTTGAGCGCCTTCTCAGCAGTCATCTCCCCTCGCTCGATTATGCCCGGGAGAAACTGGCCGGATGGGTTGATCTATCGAATGCGAATCTTACCGAAATGGCAAAAGACGCCCTCCAGCGCGTATCAAACTTCGTCATCAATCAAACCAGTGTCATTCTTTCCGGCGGCTCGCAGATCGCCCTGCATTTTCTCCTGATGACCTTCTCCCTTTACTATTTCTTCAAGGATGGAGGCACACTTATAAAACGCCTCCAGAAGCTGATGCCGCTTAATGAAGATGACGTCAAAGTGACTTTTCGGGAACTGCGCGACTTGATCTTTGCCACTATCTATAGTGGCGTTATGGTGGCTGTATTGCAGGGTATCGCAGGCGGAATTCTTTTCGCATCGGTCGGAATACCCTCGGCGGTTTTCTGGGGTTCGGTGATGGCCTTTCTTTCGGTGCTTCCTATTATCGGCGCCTTTCTGGTCTATGTTCCAGCTGGGCTTATCCTGATTATCTCCGGCAACGTGACAAGCGGAATCATCGTTCTCGTGGTAGGCGGTGCGGGAATAAGTCAGATCGACAATTTCCTTAGGCCGATGCTCGTCTCCAATCGCTCAGCTATGCATCCGATGATTCTCTTTTTCTCAATGATGGGCGGGGTTGCGTTGTTTGGCCTTTTGGGGATAATTCTGGGGCCGGTTGTCGCGGCGATCTTTTTGACGATATTGCGAGTTGTTGAGCTATCCGTTCAGCGGTAGGTAGAACAAATCTCGTAACACACTGCGAAGGGGCTTGTTGAAGAAATGTGTTGTGACGAAATCTTCATGCGTGTCATTCCGGCCAATCCCCGCGTATGCGGGGAGCAGAGCCGGATCCCATCTTTTCTTACGAAGAGTTGGATGGATTCCCGCCTCCGCGGGTATGACAGAGATGAGGATTTCGCTAAACGATGCTTTTTCACCACACCGCGGACCAGCGATCTCCCCTGTGTATTGTCGCCACCAGTTGGCATTCCCGTAAATTTCTGTTATATTATTAGTGAACGATTATTTCCCCCAATCAAGGAATACAATGTCTGTCGATATAAAAAGTAAACGCGTCCTTGTCACCGGTGGAGCCGGTTACCTCGGCTATCATCTCGCCCAAAATCTTCCCCGCCGGGGTGTTTCATTTCTTGCGATGAATGATATCGCCCCTTTTATGGAAGCGGACTATTCAAAAGAGATTCTGCTGGCTCGTGTAGACGTTCGCGACGCCGACGCCATGTATCGCCTGATTGCAGACAATTGTATTGACACCATCGTCCACTGCGCCGCGGCTCTGCCCCTCTGGCCGAAAGCCGAGATATATTCGACCAATATCGGCGGCGTCAGCAATACCCTCGAAGTCGCCCGCAAAGCGAATGTCGAGCGAGTGATATTTATAAGCTCGACCGCTGTCTATGGCGTGCCGGAGAAGCACCCGCTTGTCGAGGATGATCCGCTTGTGGGTGTTGGCGCCTATGGTATCAGCAAAATCGAGGGAGAAAAGATATGCAATGAATTCCGCGCCAAAGGGATGTGCATCGCCACTATCAGGCCGAAAACGTTCATCGGCACCGCCCGCCTCGGCGTCTTTCAAATTCTCTACGACTGGGTTGATTCCGGCAAACGCATCCCTATCATCGGCCGCGGTAACAATCTCTATCAACTTCTCGAAGTCACCGATCTGGTGGAGGCGATATCTTTGGCCTGCACCGCTCCGCGCGAGGTGGTCAATGACATCTTCAACGTTGGGGCGCAGGAATTCAAGCAGGTAAAAGTCGACGTTGGCGCGCTCTGCGATTTTGCCGGCAATGGCGCCCGCGTTATGCCGACACCAGCGCCGATTGTCAAAGGGGCGCTGGCGCTCTTTGAGTTTCTCAACATTTCGCCGCTCTACAAGTGGATATACGGAACCGCCGACAAAGATTCATTCGTGTCGACGGAGAAGATTGAATCGAAGCTCGGATGGAAATCCCGTTTTTCCAATCAGGATGCTCTCATTTCATCTCATACCTGGTATCTGGAGCACAAAGAAGAGCTTCAGCGCCAGCGCTCAGGTGTGACACACCGTGTCGGTTGGGATCAGGGAGTTCTCAAGATTTTCAAGAAGTTTCTTTGATAGATTGCGTGACTTGAAGCGGCAGACGGGGGCGTCTGCCTGCCACTGCATCAGTAGGTGTTGTTGAAAACAAGCTTGTGTGAAGAGTTAATTTGGTACCACGCGTAGCGTCGCATCGAGCGCAGACGAGATGTGTTATCTTTATAACTATTAGCCTCCTTCGCAAGAAAATCGTGTCTCCCGCCTTTGGCGGGACACGACGCTCATCCGAAGGTCTCTTCGACAAACCGCTTCGCGGTAGTGCAAACGAGAATCCCACACCACGCTACTTGCCGAGCAAATCCTTGCGTGAAAGATGCAAGGCCTCAAAGGCCTTTCCCGAAATCACATAATACCACTTCGCGAAACGAATGTTGAGATCGGATGCGATCTTCTTGCCATTATCGACATTTCTCTGCCAGTCGTCATAAACCGCCTGCAGGTTCTTGTTGGCGCGATCCTCATCGGTTAGTTGATCTTCCGACTTACTTTGGAATTGCGTATTGGATGGTTTTGGGGGAGCTTTGAGATTCTTGGCGTCGAATGAGGCCGTCACGAACAAATAGCGATTCTCCCCCTGCCCCTGTTTACCGTCTCCGCCATCCAAACCGGCCGACACAGCCGTTCCCGATCCATAGACAACTTCACCAAACCGCAAGGTGTAGACCACTCCTTCCGATGTGCCGACAATCAGCTCCCCTTCATTGGAAAGAAGCTGTCCGTCGCGAGAAAGGTAATAGCCGCGGCTCTGCAATGACATAATATCGGGCTGGCTGACTGCTCCCTTGTCGCCGGTGAGGTTGGCGGTCAATCCGGCAGGTTTTGGTCGGACTCCGACAATGCGAAGATCATCAAGAGTTTTCAGTAAAGAATCGACTTTCATCGAATCGGGCTTTGCTCCCTTGGCGCTCTTCAACTCCCACTTGCCACCGGTTAGCGCCAGGGTCATATTTTCCCGTTGGTCAACAGAGTAGGTTTGTTCGTTAATGGAATAATCTCTGAGAGTGACGTCGGTAATCTTTCCCTTGGCAACCTGCAGAAGATCAGTTTCAATCCAATCCTCAAACTTGGTCGACAATTCAATGTTCATGCGACAGGAATAGATGCGACTGGTTCCGGGCACACGGACAAAGCGGAATCCCTCGCGTCCTTCCACGGATTTGCCAACAATGAAATCGGCCAGCGACTGATCCCCGGCTCCGCGAAGAGTCACGCGCGTTCCTCGTCCGCGGATAGCGGCGGTCGCTTCGCTTGGATCGATGACTCCGCACGCCTCCTGATCGGCGCTGATGGTAGAACGGAGATCATCCTTCTTGACATCTATCACTCCTGCCGCTGTTTTTGCGAGACGGTCTTTCCCGTCGGCGGGATAGTCATGATGGGATGGAATCATCCACCGCCCGTCTTTGAAGGTCACCTTGAATGGAACCGGTGAGGCCGTGGCAGTATCATATTCGATGACTTCCAGAGTGGTAGCGACATTGGGATCGGTAAAGTCTGGAAAAAAAGCCAGCCCTTGATCGGCAAAAGACTCCGGCGTAATTCGTTTCGGCGACATGATAAACGCGACAAGCGACAGCACTATCGCCACGGCGACAAAATAGAGCGTTTTTCTTATTTCGTTGTTCATAGTTTACCCTCTCAATCTCCGCGCTTCCGATGTCGTCTCATGTTCGCGCCGTCGGCGACGCACAAAAATCCATACCCCCACGAACAGTACCGGAAGGGGCGGCAGTAAGACCGCCAGCGATTTGATGCGCGTTTGAATCCCCCGCACGGCGATCTCCATATCCTCACGGCCTTTCTGAATGGTCGTCTGCTTTTCCTGCTCGATACTTTCCTTGAGAGCCTCAAGACGACGATTCTCGACCTCCTGAAGATTCTGCGCCATAATTTGCTTAGTCTGTTCGTCAAGCTCAGTTCGCGAGCGCACTTCGGCAACCTTTTGATTCAATCGCTCCTGCGCATCGGCCAGCGCCTTGTCGGCCAGATTCTCAGCGTCCTTTTCGTCATTCAGGCGTTGCTCAACGAATTCGCGCGTTTTGTCTTCCACCGTTTCAAGAGTGCGGTGGCGGACACGCTTTTTTCTTAACTCGACAAATGACGAATCCCCGACCAACGCATCCATGCAATTGAGAAACAGGGAGATGTTATCGAAATTCAATCCTTGCATCCCCTGCGACCGAATCTGGAAAAATTGATCCGATACAAAATCGGCGTCGGCAAAGAGAATCACGTTTACGGTGTTCGTTTCACCGGCATCCCCCTGAGCGGTGCCATGAATTCGTCCGGCCAGGACATACGCCTCGGGCGTCTGCATGCGCCGGGGATTGCGATTGAGGCTGAACCCCATTCCGAGAAAGGTGCGCTGAACCACGGCATTCCAGTTGAGCGGGCCGGAAATTCTGCCGGTATGCACGAGCGGCTCGAATGCATACTTGCTTGTCGGGAGTCTGAAGAGATAACCGCTGTAAAGAAAGACCGCTTCCTGCAGTCCCCGCGTTGCGATGTTGTTGTCATCGAACGATTCACCCGTCGCATTGCCGGGGCCGACAAAGACGATCTCGGGCTGGAGTTCGCTCAGATCGGGATGCGGGTTATAACTATCCCACACAACCTGACTGGCGCTGAAATTGACTCCCAGGGCGTTGTAGAACTGAACAAGGTTTCCTTTCGGTTTCGGTGGCGCGGCTTGACGATTAAATGGGTTCTGCGTTGCCTCAGCCGGAAGAGAGGCCGACATGGCGACGTCAAAGAGGGGTACCGGATCATCCAGCAAAAGCGTTGGATGCCCGGTCGTGATGAAACTCTGCACATTGTCCATTTCATCCTGCGACAGCATCGAAGGAAGCACGACCAGGAGGCCGTCGACCTGTTCGGTTATCGGCTGGGCCGCCGACACCTGCACGATGTCGTATTGTTTGCGAAGCTCCTCAACAATCATCCATCCCCGCGAACTGCTCATCGTTTCAAAATCGAAACTGCCGAACAGTTTGGTGGCATTGGCGACAACGCCGACTTTCTTGCGGGCGCTATTTGCGGCGACGCGTATTGATCTCACAATCTCGTATTCGACCTGAAGTCCCTTGTCGAGAAAGGGAATCACCTGCTCGTTTGCGCCGCTGGTGAATGCCACCCCCAGAAAGACCTGCGAGGCCGCGGCCCGGGCGCTTTCATTCGATAAGACCGGCCGGGGGAGAATGTTGAATTTATCACGGGCAGAGCGGGCGGTTTCGGTGAATGGCTCCGTATCGTGAATAAGTACCTGCACTTTGTCCCCTGCAACCGACGCAATCTCTTCGAGTATGTTAAGCAGATTGGCTCTTGTTTCCACATACTCGCGAGGAACATCGGGACTCACGAAGGCCTGAATCAAGACGGGTCGATCCGCCGGGAGCGCCTCAATGAGAGTCTTCGTTTCATCCGACAGGGAATGCAGTTGTTCTGCGGAAACATCGACCCTCAGCCAAGGGCGACCGATGACGGCGTTGAGAGCCACCAGTGCAATCGCCAATGCCGCCGCTCTAACAGCATGATGCATCCAATGTTGAAACCCGCGGGTCGCCTGAGGCCAATGGCGACGGCTGATGACTATCACATTGAGGTACAAAAACAATCCTGTCAGCGACAGAAAGTAAAATAGTCCGCCAATGCTAATAAGACCGCGGGAAAAGAGATCAAACCACGACGATACGCCGATCGGAGAAAGAAATTTCTGAATTGACTCGCTGAACACCCAGCTCCCTGAGGTAACCATAACGAACAGCGAGCAGAAAAGCGCCCCCAGCACAAAGGCAATGGTGACGTTCGTGGTCAGCAGTGAGGCCAGCATGCCAATAGCAAGCAGAGCCGAACCGACGAGAAGGAACCCAAAGTAGTTGGCAACCATAAGTCCGAGATCAGGCGATCCGAGAAAGAGAAGCACCAACACATGGCTGAGAGAAATCACGAGAGATGCGCCGTAGATCCCAAATACAGCAAGATATTTTCCAAGCACAATCTCAAGATCGGTAGCCGGTAGAGTGAGAAGGAGTTCATCAGTGCCGCGTCGTCGCTCATCGGCCCAGACGCTCATCGTCAGCGCCGGAACAAAAAAGAGAAGCAGGAAGGGAAAGACTGAATTCAGCTGATCGAGATTGGCGAGATTGTTGGCGAAGAACCGCTCCTGCCAGAAGGCCGCCGCTGAAGAAAGAAAAATAAACAGCGTCACGAAGACATAGCCGGTCGGACTGCTGAAATAGGTCAGCAGATTGCGACGCGCGATTGCGAAGATGACATCGCGATTGATGGTCACGCCCTCACCTCGCTTCCCGTCAGGCGATAAAACGCTTCTTCGAGGGTATCACTCCCGCGAAGTTGCGCCGGAGTGCCGTCGAAGATGAGCCGCCCCTCATTGACAAGGAGAACCCTCTGCGCTACCGCCTCCACTTCCTGAAGAATGTGGGTCGATATGAGAATCGTCTTGGATGTGCCAAGCCTTCGAATGTTGTCACGAAATTCATGAATCTGGTTCGGATCCAAACCCGCCGTCGGCTCGTCCATGATGAGGACTTCGGGATCATGAAGAAGCGCCTGCGCAAGTCCGACACGCTGGCGGAATCCGCGCGACAATTTACGAATTGGTTTCTCGAAGACTTCGCCAAGAGCGCATATGCGTTTGACCGCCTCGGTGCGCTCGTTGAGGTAGCTGTCTTTCAGTCCGCGGGCGGCGCCAAAGAAGTGCAACAGCTCTGATGGCGTCATGTCGTCATAAAGTGGGCCATTTTCGGGAAGGTACCCAAGTCGCCGGGAAACATCGAGCCTCTGCGAACGAACATCCGCTCCGGCCACGCGGGCTGAGCCTTCGCTGGCCGACAAATAACCCGATAGAATCTTCATCGTTGTCGATTTCCCGGCGCCATTTGGTCCAAGAAATGCCACTATTTCCCCTTTGGGGATTACAAACGAAATATCTTTGATGGCTACAAAGGGGCCATAGTATTTCGACAGCCCCCGGGCTTCGATCATCGGTGTTTGCACTGACTGCTCACTCATCATTCCCTCTTTCACAAACATCACTCCAATGGGAGCAATTCAACGATTCGTCTTTGGTAAAAAACCGGCGCATAACATACCCTTCGCGTTCACTCCTGTCAATGGCCGGAGTCGTTCAAGATTAACGCAACCTCTTGGTGTTCACAATGTTGTGCTATTACAACCAAATCTAATCTGATTATATTCACATACCATTCGATTTGTTCCCAAATTGATTTTGATTGCTAAATGAATCGGGTTTGCACCATTCTTCTATCATGAATGCCCCTCAGACATCAGGCATAGGCGCCCCGACTTTCCCTGAGCGGACAATTATTGAAAAAGCGGCCGAACTCATCGCTGTCGGTGCGCTGGCTCTCACTTTTATATTGGTGTACTATTATTGGAATCGGGTTCCAGGTCGGATTCCCATCCATTTCGGTTTTTCCGGTGAGCCTGATCGCTGGGGGGACAAGATAGTTCTGCTGGTCGTGGTTTTTGTGCAAACGGTCATCTATCTGCTCATGACATTTTTCTCCGATCGCCCCTCGATCTACGCCCTTCCTCTCTGGCTGATTCAACCCGAACGGGAAAAGATGCGCGCCATGATGCGACAGATGCTCATTCTAGTAAAGGCCGAGGTGATGGCGATGCTGACTTTTATCATCTGGACAACGATCCATGTTGCCATCGGCGACGGTCAATCGCTCAGCGTCAAGTATATGATTCTTTTCGTCACGCTACTTTTGGTCACTGTCGCCGGGTATACCATCCGCCTTTTTCGAGCTGGCTGAGCCCATCGCACAATAAAAAAGGCCGCACCTTCGTGCGGCCCTTATCTGATACTTGCAGAACACTGTCTACTTACAGCGTTTTGGCGCAGGACCGTTCATGAACAGATAGTTAGTCAGGTAGACAAGGTCGATCACGTTGATGCGGCCATCGCCATTCATGTCGCCCAGACTCACTGGATAAAACGCCGGTCCTTTTCGAAAGAGATAGGCCGCCAGATATGTGACGTCAGTAACATTGGCGCTATTGTTGCAGTTATATGAAAATGACGTCGGATTGGTCGTGCCGGTGTAATCGATACCATCCGATGCCCGACACCGCCACCAGTATTGTTTGCCGGTTTCGGGAGCAAGCCGAGTGAATAATGCTTGTGTCTGCCCCAGCCCGGCAGGGATGCGCACTGCCGAATCGAGAACCTGCGTAAACGTCTCGTTGCCCGAAATCCAGAAATCGTAGGTGACCGGATCATTGTTGGCATCAGTGGAGTTTGAAATCGTGACACGAATCGGTGAAGAATAAAGAATCGAGCCATTCTCCGGGGAAAGATGCGTCGGCGCGGTTGGAGGACTGTTCCCTGTCACCGCCTGCCCTGCAGTTTTCGTAAGAGTCAGTTGTGACCCGGCTGACGATGTCTGACTCAATGAGAGCGAAGTCTGTACGCTGTCAACGCCAATCTTAATTTTGATCGCCACTGGATTGTACACGAGGGAATCGGCTTTGTCCTCGCTTTCGTACCAGTACGGAATACCTCCGACGACCTGGCCTCGTGAGCCGGTCACGCCACTGAGCACGGTCTTGCCATAGGCATTGCGTACCGTCACGGTGGCATTCGGCACCGGAAGACCATTGTTGCCAAGAGCAGTGATGGTCATTGTCCGTTCGAGCGACAATTCATTGTCACCGCTCGAATTCGTCCAAACAATATTTGTGTCCCGTGCGCCATTCAAGTAGACACAGTCGCGCGCAATATTGTTTATGCTGGAGTCTTTATAGTATCCAATGCTGAAAGTAGCCTTGTCGGTAACGGCGTTTGCGAGAAAGCCGAGCGTGTCCGAGAGCAGGAAGACATTTCGACATGCTCCTTGAAGTCCCCCGAGCTTGACGATTTCACCCGAACTCTCGATGCGATTATATATGAACTGATTGTTCAAACCAGTATTGTCTCCTTCAGCAATGAGTGCATAAGGATTTGTCGCTCCACCAAGGGATACGGCGCGGATGACGTTTCCTTGCACGATGATATTCTGCGTCGCGGGTCCCCCCATTGAGTGGTAGAAGACGCGGCATTCTTTACCGTAGGCTTTCGATGTGGCGTTGTCGTCAACCGTACAAGTAATGGAATTGTTGTAGATGAAAATGTTGGAATCTTCGACGCCACGAATGCGGAAGCCCTGGCAGTTGCCAGCGGCATTTCCGGATTCCTTGTTGGGACCCTCGTGAACGTCGATGACATTATTGAACACCCTGATGGGATTGGCGGTGGTCCCCTGAGAGATTTCAAAGAGTACGCCGCGACTGCCATAGCGTTGCGAACCGCTCAGCATGTAGTTCCCGCTTATTTCAGATCCTGCCTCTATTCCGCGGGCAAGGATGCAATAAGGATTCGCCCAGGATGCGCCTATCGGCGCCTGATTCCAGGTGTAGACGGTGTCCCAGTATTTATTGTAGGCGTCCACCGATAAGGTGCATGCCTGCACAAACGATTTGCCGCGCAGAATGATCCCCTGCCCGGGGCCGTTCATGATCCTCACGCCGAATAGTTTCAGATCAAAACTACCTGCCGTCGCGGGCATGCTTCCTGAAACAAAAACGGCTCCGCTGTAGGCCTCTCGGCTCGAATAGCTTTCTGAGTTGCTGATCCATCGACCACCGTTGAACTCGACATTGTAGGTTCCGGACAATCCCCCTTCAACATTCACGCAGTGGGCGTCGTGCCCGGTGACCGCGATATTCGTTCCCTTGAATAGAAGCGAATTGCTGTTGAATACCTTTATGCCATCGATTCGTGAACCGGTCGATGTCATGCGAAGGATATGTCCGCCAATGACGGTCACATTCGACGTCGAGCTCACCAAAATACCGTAGAAGTCGGTACCAGTGGCATTTCCAAATTGAAGCGTGTCGCTCCCAAGATTGACAACGACATGGTTGCCGGTAATCTTGATTCCACTTCCGTTACCAACCACTTTTGTACCCGCCAAATCCAGCGTATCATAACTGACAGTGGCGGCGTAGGGCAGACTGGTGACTGTGTGTCGCGCCCCCAGGACCGTCAGGGGCATGGCCAAAGCAATGGCCGTTACGATTACTCCCCACCGTAGCACGAGTGTGCGCATCATATCCGTGTCTCCTCTTCCAATGACTCCATGTGCCGGCAAAACGCGACAATGCGACAGAGCAACATCCTCTGTGTCTCGCAGAGACTGCGTTCACAACCGATTAACTGCGCTCAGCAATAGATGCAGAGAGTAGGATTCACTACATGGACGCAAAGGCCCAAACTGAGCGTGAGCAATCGATCGCGCGGACTTCCGTTTCGCTATATGTGGTTACAGGGTCTTGAGTGACCACTGAAGTAACAGCCGACTCTCAGGGACCCCTCCGAGAGGCATCGGCCGAACTAATTCTCTGTCGAGTATACCCCTCACTCACGGACCGCACAAGAAGAAAATGCATGGAAGCGAAAGATTTTTTGCATCCGATTTCCCTATGATAATGAAGGACGATACAACTCGTGACATTGCTCACAAGCAGACGATGAAACAATTAACTCGATGGAAATTCTGACGTAATAGATGCGACGAAAACTTAGTGCGAACCCATTGTGGTTGCGACAGTTGACAGATGCGAAATTCGGAAGTGTTAGAGATTAAATAGAAAAGTAGATGTTATTTCAAGACGCCGGAAAAATAAAGACCGGCAATCACTGACAGTGTGAACATCACACCGATGAGCAGATAGCCCCAGACCGGCATCTGTTTTGACTCCTGCACCGGCGCCGCAAGAACCTGCGGACGAGGGCGGTTGGAAAGCTCCTGCTGGCGACGAAACTCGTCGAGATCAAGCAATATCTCCTGGCTCGATTGATAGCGGCTTGCCACTCGAATTGCCAGAAGCTTCGAGAGCATACGGGAAATCATCTCCGGGAATTCATTCTTGAAATCATCGACGATGAGATAATTTCCAGAGTCGTAGGCAGGATTTCGGCCGACAATCATCTGATGCAGAACAACGCCAACGGCGTAAATATCCCCCTGCTTGCTGACTTTCCGCTCCGGAGCGCTGTACCAGTTTTTCTTCTGAGGATTATCATAGTGGATCGGCATGCCAAAATCGGTGATCTTGACGCACTCGTCCGAATTGAAAAGCACATTGGAGGGACGAAGATTACCGTGAACGATATTGTTCTTGTGGGCAAAATCGAGACCGCTCACAACGTCGTAAATGATGCCAAGCCCTTTTTGCCAGTCGTGCTTTCTCACCATGCGATCGGCAAGCGAACCGCCCTGCGCATATTCTGAAATGATGACAGTTGATTTGTTGTCGCCGCCGGATCCGAAGATATTGATGATATGTTTGTGCTTAAGGGTCGAGAGCAGTTTCGCTTCCTTGCGTCCATACTCCCCTTTATTATGTTTCTTCAGAACATACAGCTTCTTGTTCATTTTGTTCTCGACGAGAATCGTGGAGCCATACGAGGACTCCTTGATGGTGTCGAGATAGCGGCATTTGCCGAGGAACGAGGCCGAGTCGCCGGAGTCCTGCGAAAAAGTGTCCGAGTCGGTACGATGCGACGTACCACCAATGATTTCAAGAATAGCATCCTTCAATTCAACTGCCGTCTGGTATCGATCCTTCGGTTCCTGCGCCAGACATCGAAGCACAATCGGGTCAAACGCCTTGCTCACATTCGTATTGAGTTCTGACGGGGGCTTGAAATGCCCCAGCGGCTTCTTGCCGGTCAAAATCTCATAGAGGATGATACCAAGGGCGTAGATGTCGGTGGTTTGGTCGACATTGGTTGAGCTGATCTTTTGTTCGGGCGACATGTATGAGACAGTGCCCATCACGACATCCGAGGCCGTCATCTCCCCTTCGGGTGTGCCAACAATCTGGGCAATGCCGAAATCGGCCACTAGAGCGTTCCCCTGACGATCGACGAGGATATTGGTAGGCTTGATGTCGCGATGGATGACGCCATTTTTGTGAGCGTAATCAAGAGCCTTGCAGACCTGAACCACCATCTCAAGCTTGGTCGTTACCTGTACCTGTGGAGAGTCAATAATCGGGCGAAGCGAAGTTCCGTCGACAAACTCCATTACAAAATAGTAGCGCCCGGCGGCTTTCCCCTTGTCGATGACATGGACGATATTGGGATGATTCAATCGGGCTACAACGATGGATTCCCGCTCAAAACGGCGCACGATATCGGGATCGGTGGTCAGGTTAATGGAGAGAATCTTGATGGCGACATCACGGTCGAGAGATTCCTGGCGAGCGCGGTAAATCTCCGCAATCCCCCCCTGACCGATTTTGCCGGTAACGACGTAATCGCCAATCTTGACGATCTTCTTGTCGTTCTTTTCCTGTACTGCTTCCGGCGCGGTTGTACTCATAATTTTGCCCAAAAAAAAGAGGGACAGCGGTTATTTCCGCTATCCCTGTATTTGTCGGCAATTCTGGGTAAATTCTTATTTCACGAGTACCATTTTTCGAGTCTGACTGCCGCCGGACCAGCTGACGCGGTAGAAATAGACACCGCTCGGATTGGACGAAGCGTCCCATATAACCTCATGATTGCCAGCGGGTAGAGTACCATCGGCGAGATTGGTCACAATCTGCCCGAGGACATTGAAGACCTCGATTTTCACATGACTCTGTCGCGGTACACTGAATGAAATCACGGTGCTGGGGTTGAAGGGATTCGGGTAGTTTTGATTCACCGCAAATGTCATCGGAAGGCCCGAAGTAATGTCGTCACCAACGCCGGTTGAGAGCTTGATGCGCACCTTTCCGGCTACAAAACCGGGTTCAAGCATCGTCAGGCCGGTGCTGTCGGTGGCCTGAAGCCCTACGCCGTAATAGACAACCGTATCGGGACTGATAACTACCGAATCTACCTGATAAATGGTGTCCATTGTAAGAGTTGTCGGAGGAGCAAGATTAGCAATTTTTACGTGAATCGTGGCAAGCAATCCGCCGCTTTTT
>JBBTMW010000155.1:0-5736 GCA_038067995.1 Candidatus Zixiibacteriota bacterium | reverse complement strand
AAAGGGCTATGACAATCGGGTAGATGGTGAATACGGTCACGAAGTGACAGATTGATTGTGCGGACAGTGACGCCACAACCAACACAAAAAGCGGCCCATAGACGCCGCTTTTTTGCTCTAAATTTGAACTAGCAAGTCTATCGATTTTTGTATTTTCGATTCAACTCGGTCTGCTTGTTTTCAAGGTTTATCAACCGACCACCAATGAACTCATACACCACTCGATGGGTGGTGTAGTCCATAATGTCCCCTTTGGAGACAACGATGGTCGCCTTTTTGCCAATATCGAGCGAGCCAAGTTTTTCGGCCACGCCTAACATCTCCGCAGGCCATAAAGTTATAGACCGAAGGGCATCTTCTTTCGACATCCCAAACGCCACAGCCTGTCCAGCCTGGAAAGGTAGATTTCGAACATTCCAGGAACCGAGGCCGTCGCAGATGGCAACCTTGAGACCAACCCCGGCAAGGAGGCCGGGAAGACGAAAGGGAAAGTCGTAGTCATCCTCGGAACGATTTGGAAGAGAGTGTACTTTCTGCGTTATTATCCCAATGTTTCGAGCCTTCAATTGGTCAGCAATGTCCAAGGCATCATAGCCACCCATGAAAATGAGGCGCAGTTTGAAGCGCTCGGCGAATGCCATGGCCCGTTCCATTTGTCGCTTGTCATTGGCCGCCACAATGGCAGGCATTGACCCCTCAAGCAATGGCTGGAGAGACTCTAGCCGAAGGTCGACCGGTGTTCCCGAAGGGTTCGCTTTCTTCGCCAAACGATAT
Source organism: Candidatus Zixiibacteriota bacterium (assembly GCA_038067995.1). Lineage (GTDB taxonomy): Bacteria > Zixibacteria > MSB-5A5 > GN15 > FEB-12 > JBBTMW01. The sequence continues at coordinate 4,962 of JBBTMW010000155.1, read as the reverse complement.
GACTCGGCAGACTCCAAGATTGAGTAAATCGCTTGTTCCTGTGCCTTTTGAGCTTTGAGTTGTTCTTCAGCTGGTTGGGCAAAGCCAAAAAATCCAGCGCTAATGCCAGCATTGGGCCACGAAATATGCATGGCGGCTGAAAGCTTTTCCTGACTATCCTCCCAAGTCCATCCGTCCAAATTGAGAAGGGTCGATTGACCGGCAATGAGATCACCTTGAGGAACGATAAGTGCCGTGGTGATGCCATTTGACCGAACGGTCGGAAGGATTTCCGAATCGGGGTTATATGCAATGTGCGCCTTCACCTCTGGATTTATCGATCCAACTTCGTCCTGGTCATTTGTCGCCCGAACTAGGCCGATCTCAATTAGGCCGAGGGTCGTGGAGGGGGCAATCAAGCCGGGATAGACATGCATGCCAGTGACATCAATGACCTCGGTCTTGGCCGGTATGGTGAGATTTTGGCCGATTGCAGTGATGATACCGTCGACAAAGAGCAGATCGGTGCTGGCCAATTCGCCATGCGAGGCGGTGTGCAAAGTTCCACCCCGTAGAAGTACAGGGAAGGACTGTGGCGCCGCCGGGGTATAGTCGTGGGCGAAGGCGCAAACGGTCATGAAAAGATTCGCAAAGAGCGCCAGCACTGTACCAGATATAATGATTGATTGTTTTTTCATGGGTGGACTCCGTAGTGAAACTCATTACACGTGTGAATCTCTTCGTCAGGCTTAAATGAGTCATCGGCGCCGCCGCCCGACTCCTTGCTTTTCAAAGCTTTCTGAATGAGGGCGTTCTTTTCAGTCTGAACTTCTTTGCGCATGGCTTTATCATTCTCCAAATCGAAGTATTTCGTCCCTTCAATCCAGGTCTGTTCGGCATGAGCATAAATTGAAAGAGGGTTGTCAGACCAAATGACAAAATCAGCGTCTTTGCCGACTGTCAGACTTCCGACCCACTTGTCGACCTTCAGTTGCTTGGCTGAATTGATGGTGCAAAACTTGATACACTCACTTGCCGGAATGTCACCGTAGAGCACGGACTTGGCCGCCTCCTGGTTGAGACGACGAGCCATTTCGGCATCATCGGAATTGACTGAGGTGAGGACGCCATGCTCGTGCATTATAGCTGGATTGTATGGGATGGCATCATACACTTCGAATTTGTACGCCCACCAGTCGGCAAACGAAGAACCACCGGCTCCGTGCTTGGCCATTTCGGTGGCAACTTTGTAGCCTTCGAGGATATGCGTAAAGGTCTGCACCCGGAATCCGAACGATTCTGCAAGGCGCATGAGCGCTAGAATCTCGCTTTGCACATAGGAGTGACAGTGTATGAACATGCGTGAGTTCATGATGTCAGCGAGGGCATCAAGTTGCAAATCACGCCGCGGAGGGATTGTCTTTTTCTTTTGTTCAGCGCTTAGAGCATTATAGCCTTTCCATGCAGATTCGTATTCTTTAGCAGTCTGAAAAGCATCACGCATCAGAGTTTCTACACCCATGCGAGTCTGTGGATAGCGGATAGTATAGGCATCACCCCAGTGCGATTGTTTAACATTCTCGCCAAGAGCGAATTTTACGGTCGGCGGGGCATTCTTAAACTTCAACCCCTCAGCAGACTGTCCCCAACGGAGCTTTATGAGCTGAAGTTGACCGCCAATTGGGTTGGCCGAGCCATGAAGAATGTGTGACGTCGTGAGTCCGCAGGCCAGCTGTCTGTATATGCTGGCGGCTTCGGGGTTGATAATATCACCGATCCGCACTTCGCAGGATACAGAATTGACTCCTTCATTGACGCTTCCCGATGCGGCGATATGCGAATGCTCATCAATAATTCCGGGGGTAACATGCTTGCCCGTGGCGTCGATGACACGGACACCAGATGGCGCGGTAAGTCCTTTTCCTACCTCCGCGATCTTACCATCGCGAATGAGAAGATCGGCGTTTTCGATCGTTCCCTTCTCGTCGGCAGTCCAGACAGTGGCATTCTTGACGAGCACGTTTTCTGGTTTAGGAAGAGACGTCCAGCCAAAGGGGACATTTGGCAAAGTTAGCTTTGAGACAATCTGCTCAGTCACCTCAGACTTCTTGGATGTATCAGCTTTGGGCTTGAAAGGCTCCTTGAGCACAGAACTCCAGGCACGACTCGTGCCATCGGGGAAGACCATTTCACCCTTGAGAGTGTCGCCATATTTTCGTGCTGAACACCGAAGGACTCCCTTGAGATCAGTTGAATCAACTTGAGAAGTAAACTCGAGTTGCTCAAAGGCGAGGGAGACATTTTCCAGAGAATACTTTTGATCCCCTTTAGTAAACTCGCCAGCAGGAGAGGCCTTCTTTCCCTTGAGACTTAATCCATATTCGCCAGATCCAATAGCGACACTATATACTCCGCGGAAATCTGCCACTGGCTCTTCAACAAGTTTGTTCTCACACCCGGCTATCCAGACCGAACGAATAGCACCATTACCGGTGAAAAGGTTGCTGTCGGAGACAATCAGGTTGGCCAATTTTCCTACCTGAAGTGTGCCCGCTCTGTCAGCAACGCCACACATGCCAGCCGGAATTGTTGTGAGGGCGGCCAAAGCCGTTGACTCGGTCAGACCGCGCTTTACCGCCTTGCGGATATTTGAAAGAAACTGATCTTTTTTTGCCAGTCGATGAGATGTAAAGGCGAACGAAATCCCATTCTTCTCGAGGACTGAAGGATTGGAAGGAGCAAATTCCCAATGACGAAGATTGGCAAGCGATACATCATTGTCGCTGTCAACACCCGCCACTTTTGGTGGAGCGGGGAAATTGACCGGAAGTATGATGGATGCGCCAGTGGCCTTGACCTGATCAATATTTGCATATTCGTAATTCGAACCGATAAAAACGAAGGGGACGCCAAATTCAACTCCCAGGTTTCGGGCTCGAACCAGATTGAGGTTGTCCTCGGTTTCAAAGATCATTGTCTGAGTACGAGAGGTGGCAAGCGCCTCGAGGGCGGCATTGTACTCCGGAGCTTCCTGGGCGGGATTGGCAGTATATGCCACGCGGGCTTTGGCATACCAGTCTGCGTCGAGAAATGTCTGGCGGATAAGAGCAATGCGTCCCATAAGAGAACTAGGATAGTCCTGTACAGAAGCGCCGTTGGTAAAAGAGAGAAGTTGGTGAGCAACCGGGCGGACTACCATATCATTGGCAAGGCCACTCCCTAATAGTGCCACGAATGATTGTCCACGGAATATCCCATCCAGCTTGCCGGACTCGACGATCGCGAACCCTGACTTTATGAATTCGCGCGCTGTTGCCGAATCGGGTTTGAACATCTCCACGGCTTTGCGTTCAGCATGTATGGTTTCATTCCATGCATTGCCGCCGATGCGATTGCTGTGAAAGTATTTTGGTCCCCGGCCGTCGTCATCAAAAGACCGGCGGGCTCGCTCAGTTTTTGGAACACCGTACTCGGTAAACGGATCGATAAATGCCGGATAAATGAAGGCTCCGGACATATCGGTGACGACGGCGTCGGTAGGAACAGTTATTCCGGCTCCGACAGCGGTAATCACACCGTCGCGAAAGACAATTGTTCCTTTCGCAATTGTTTGTAGGGGAGAGACAACGATGGTGGCGTTGGTGAAAGCTATTACCGAAGGGGACTTGTCACGAATCCCAAGCTCCGGCGTCGTGCCTTGCCCGGCGAAGGCATTCGTCAGACAAAGCAGTAGAAGGAAGATGGTTTGGCGCATAACATCTTTCGGATGGGGTTATGAATAATATTGATTGTCTGCGGGGAAATGAAATACAGGTAGAATATGCGAGAACGCAATACGCAATCTTGCCAGCCTTGTCGAAATGGTTTAGTAATCATAAATACAGGGGAGAGACGAAAAAAGCAAGCCGATTGCTCAAAAAAAAAACAAAGCATGCGATGTGAAGTGTTTACATGAGAAACGCGTGATGACTAAGGACAGGCAAGCGGGGCGGGGCCGCCACTGAATAAGTAGGTAGCCAGGTAAGAAAGATCGACAACATTCACAGGCGTCGCTCCACTCGATCCATTCACATTGGCTTCATCGACACAGAGCGGAGCCGGGCCACCTCCGAAGATGTAGTTCACCAGATATGTGAGATCGACGATGTTGACAGAATTGCCGACATCGCCGTTGACATTACCTCGAATCGGCCCAACACAACATCCAAAATCACAGGCATCTCCGATGCCGTTGTTATTTGCGTCGGTTTGGGTTGGATTTGGCGTCACAGGGCAATTGTCGACCGGGCAGGTACTGGCTGGATAACCGGGGTTGGCAAAGCCATCGCCGTCGGTATCGGTGCAGAGGTCGCACGCGTCGCCTGAGCCATCGCCGTCGACGTTGGACTGATTCGCATTTGAAACACTGGGACAGTTGTCGCATTCATTTCCCTTGCCATCTCCGTCGGGATCCAGTTGCGAGGGATTTGCGTTTGTTGGGCAGTTATCAAGAGCGCAGGTATTGGCAGGAAATCCTGGATTTCCAAATCCGTCGCCATCGGTGTCGGTGCAGTTGTCACAAACGTCGCCAATGCCATCACCATCGCTGTCAGTCTGGGAGACATTTGCTATCGAAGGACAATTGTCCAGCGGGCAGGTGTTTGCAGGGAATCCTGGATTGCCAAAACCGTCGCCGTCGGTGTCGGTGCAAACATCGCACTCATCTCCGATGCCATCACTATCGGCATCAGTTTGAGTCCCGTTGGCAACAGAAGGGCAGTTATCGCAGGGATCGCCGATACCATCAGCGTCGCCGTCGGCCTGACTTACGTTTAGAATTGAGGGACAGTTGTCAGTCTGGCACTCATTCTCAGGATGCCCAGGGTCACCGAAGCCATCGCCGTCGCTATCGAAACAGACAAATGGGTCAATCAATACCTTTGCCACATATGCATCATAACCACCAGCAAGCGATGTTTGGACAGCAGATTGAAGTGGAAAGTC
>JBBTMW010000154.1:0-9316 GCA_038067995.1 Candidatus Zixiibacteriota bacterium | reverse complement strand
CGGGGAAGTTGGGGAAGCGGTAGGTGTTGGTGATGGTAAAGGTTTCGGGGTCGAAAGAGGAATCGTAGCAGGAGTTTCCATAGAGGCATCTCAGTTCTTCAAGAGTGAACGGGATGTTCTGCACCTCCCAGCTTGTCTCCCAGAGGCCGGAATCATTCGGGATGGGAATAAAGGTATGCTTGTCGTAGTTCTGGCGGTCGTACTGAGCAATTAATTGCATTGATGCCTCGCGATTATCCCGTCCGAAGTAGACGTGATAGCCCTCGAAATCGACGGCCTGAAGGAATGCATCCTTCTCGGTTTCGGATCGTGCCCCATTCCATCGAATGCGAACCCCATTCAAGAGTGGTTCAACCCACACCTTTGGGGCGGGCGGCGCCGATGCGCCTTTCCAGTCGGGAACGCCGTCGCCGCGATAGTATGTCGTTTCGGCTTTGGCGACAGTCCAGTTGCCGCCAATCAACACCGAATCAGTCACGCATACATGGAATTCGCCGCGGTATCCATCTCCGTCGGTGTCGACGCCGGGGTTGTCATACACCCACTGCGCCCAGAGAGCGTTTTTGGTAAGGTCCGAAAAATCGAGGTTGTTGCGATAGACAGTGGGATTGAACGGAAGATTTAAAAGATTGTTGGGGTTTGTGTGAAATCGTTCCCCAAACACTATGACAAAGGAATATTCAATCTGACCACCGGGATCTACCGTGAACGAACCGGCTGAGAGCATCTGATCCACATATGCGCCATCTGAAATACGAGCAGCGACTTCACTATTCGCTCCCACCCAAACTGTCTGATCATCCGAAATCAAAGATGAATAGGCCTGGTCGTAGTCCAAGTCTCCATTCGCCATCGTCCAGTACAAATTTGCGTTTCCTAGGGGTTGACCGAGCGAGCCGGTTTGAAAGTCCCAATAGTTGTCTCGTCTCATAGGTCCATAGCCTTTAGAGTCAGCGGAGTCTTTTCTCGCCCACCAATTGTAGGACACCGTCATTCCTGAGTTTTGGCTTGAGAGCATTCCTACAGCGACAACAGAGCGATTTGAAATGTTTCTGGCTCCGCTCACCGGATCATAACACCAGTTATCGCAAAAACTGTCTCCTACGGGTGTTCCAGAGTTGTGTGCCATCCACATCAATGGATAGTCAGGAAGCAGTTCGCAATTAGGGAGCGCCGCGTTGTACCAAATGAGCCCGGTCATATCTTCGAAATTGGCGAGTTGACATGTGTCACAATCCCTTCCCTTTACTCCCCCTTCCATCAAGACGCCGAGATATGCCTCTTTCCACGAAAGATTCCCTTTGTTAGCGACCGTAATGCGAACGAGAATGAAATCCTCTGTGTATTCATATGACCAGGCAAAGGACTCCATAGTCAATGAGGCATTGAGTCTCTTGTTTTTTCTGTGACTCAAGGGATCGAAAGTCTCTGCTTTAATGCTATCGTCTACTTCTACAATGATGTCCTGCGGCGATACTGCGCCTATAAACAACGGAGAATTCGGATCGATTGTCGACCTACGACTAACAGTACCATGTGGAATGAGATTTGGTGGGATGAGATTTGCAGAGAGATCAATCCATCCAGATGACAGTCCAGTGTTGGAGACCACAATTGGATCCTGTCCCTTTATGGCGCCGACCAGCGGCAGTATAGACAAGAAATAAGAATTATGAGATCCGATCGGATATTCAGAGAGTGAGGGTTCTGACCTCAATCCGTCTAAACAATCGGTAAAAGTATAGTTGCTACCATAGTTACCGTAATTGTCAACCGACAACCGAATGTTGTTAATGTCGTGCCAAGCGTGACAAGTGGGATATGGCCATAGCTGACACCAAGCGTTTGTTGTACAGAGAATTAGGCCTGTTAGTATGAAACGGCGCATTCAATTTTCCCCAATCTTTAAGCCGTCCAATCGATCACGATGTAGGCAAGTCACAAAAAGTTACATCATTTAGACGCATGTCTCAACATTTTTTTTGACAAGTAGAAAAAAAAAAAACAATAGCTTGCGGTCAACAATAGTTGCCCACGCGCTTTCAACTTTGGCACGGCGTCTTCGGTTCAAGATACGTTTGGCAGGGTGGAAACTGGGTGCGAAGGGAGAGCAAGCGACGCAAGTCATGAGAGCTTTAAGCATTCTGAAGAAAACCGCCCTATTATTTGTTGTTGCGATGATTGGAGTATTTGCGGCGCTTGGTGTCGGGATGAAATACGTTTCCGCCAAGCAAGATTTCCAAAAGGTGGCAATGTCACAGGCGATTTTGGCAACGATGCCAAATGTGAAGATTGGCGAGCCACTCGGTGAATTCACCTTTAGGCTTGCCGACGGTGATTCAACAACGACTAGATCGCTTTCAGGTGGTTCTACCATCCTGACGTATGTTAGCACGACCTGTCCACATTGCCAGAGTCAGCTTCGCACATTGAATAAGCGTCTTGCTGACGGAGTCCAGAAAACTCGCAATGTGATAATTTCTGACGAGCCTTTACATGATATTATTTCATTACTGCCGTCAAATGAACAGGTTATTTATGCTCAGGATTCAGAGGGGAAAATGAAGTTCGAACTGGCAATTTGGACTTAGCCCTTTAACTTTATTCTTGACGAGAATGGGGTGGTTGCGCGCGTAGTAGCCGGTGAGTTGAGTGACTTGGACTTTGCCGAAATCGACGGGGAGTATTATGACTAAAGTCGAAAAAAGCACTAATTCTTAAGAAAGGAGGTGAAAGTATGAAGAAGAGCATCGCGCTGGGATGCGCAGTAGTATTCGTGTTGGCATTTTCGTTTACGCTGACTTTGACAATGTATTCAGATGCTTTTGCTTGGAATTGCAGTTCTGGCCCCTATTCATGCTGCTCAGGGTCATGCGACAGCACTGGTTACATCGTGCTGCGAGAGGTTCCGCTACCCCCATATTGCAGTTGCGTGACAATCAACAATGGGGCGAACCCGTGTAATTGCACAATGTACTGTGGAAACTGTCCATAGTTGTTAACCTAATTTTTGCTTCAAGAAAAAGCCCCGAGCGATCGGGGCTTTTTAAATGATAAGCCAATAGACTCCCCGCGCTCAGCAATTCGTATAGTTCGGTCCTTCGCCTCCTTGAGGCGTCACCCAGCGAATGACCTGATAGGGGTCGGCGATATCGCACGTCTTGCAATGCACGCAATTCGACGGCGTCAGTTGTAACTTCTTTTTCTCCGGCCGATTGGGGTCATCGACCATGTTGTACACGTTCGCCGGACAGAAATGCTGGCACGGATTGCCATATTCCTCGGTGCATCGCGTATTGCAAATATCATAGTCGGCTATCACCAGATGGGAGGGCTGTTCCTCTTCATGCAGAGTTCCCGACTTGTAGACATCGCTTACTTTGTCAAAGGTAAGGCTGTTGTCAAAGCGAATATCAGGCGGCGTCGGTTCGGTCCCAAACTTCGCTTTATACTCCGCCCGAGTGCGCATATAGCTGTTATCAGGGTTATTTGCCATCCGTTCGAATAGCCCCCGTCCCCCCGTGACCATCTGCAAAGCTCCATGAAACATTCCGGCAAAGAGTCCCTTCTTGAAGCCAGAATGGAAATTACGCGCCCCATACAATTCCTTCTTTGCCCAGCTATTATCAAACGCGACCTGGTAACTATGCAACTTTGCCGAAGAAAAATCACCTTCAGCGATGCAGTCTGACAGTGTCTCGGCGGCAAGCATCCCCGACTTAATCGCGAGATGAATCCCTTTGAGCCTCTGCGGATTGAGCATCCCCGCCGAGTCACCGCAAAGCATGAGTCCCTCGTGAGTGAGATTCGGTATGGCATAATATCCGCACACGGGGATTGTCTTTGCACCATAATGGAGCATCTTCCCTCCTTCGATGATCTGCCGAATCAGAGGATGCGTCTTGTACATCTGAAATTTCCGGTGCGGGTCATTGGTGGAATCGGGGGAATTAAGCCCAACACAAAATCCGACCGACACCATTGTGTCACTCATGGCATAAAGAAAGCCGCCGCCATACTCATTGGAAGGCTGAGGCCAACCGGCGGTATGAATCACCGCTCCGGCCTTAATTCTCCCCTGCGGAACCTCCCACACCTCTTTGACGCCGGTGAGATAGGCTTGGGGAAGTTTCCCTTCGGTCAGGGCGGGAATTTTCTCGAAGGCGCGGCGCATCAATGACCCATGCACCCCTTCACACAGAATTGTCACTTTGGCCCGGATATTCGATCCGGGTTCGAAATTTGCCCGGGGATGTCCCTCTTTATCGAGTCCCATATCAACCGTCTGCACTCCGACAACCGCGCCGTTCTCAACCAGCAAGTCAAATCCGGCCAAACCGGCGTAGACGTCGACGCCGACACCCTCCACCCGCTCAGCCATCCATGCCGTCAGTTTATTGAGCGAGACGATGTAGTTGCCGTGATTATTTATAGAGGGGGGCGTAAAGGGAAATTTGGTGGAACCGGACTTCGAGAGAAGATACATGGCATCGGTGGTCACTGCCGACTCGAGCGGCGCTCCCTTTTCTTTGTAATCAGGAATCAGCTCGGCCAGTCCGCGCGGATCCATGACCGCTCCCGAAAAAGAATGCGCTCCGGCATGCTTCCCCTTGTCAATGCACATGATTTCTGGTTTGGAAAGACCTCGCTCGGTGATGAGTTGTCCGAGGCGATAGGCGAGCGCCAACCCCGACGGCCCCGCGCCGACAATCAGTATATCAGTTTCAAGCGTGTCTCGATTGATTTCCATACGATGATCCTCTGCAAACGACTTTGCAGGAATATAGAGCACCGCCGGGAAAAAGAAAAGTCAGACCGGTTGAGAATAATCAGCGATTGCGCGGCGGCTGGTCGTCGTTGCGCGAATCACTATCGCCACTGCCATTCGGCTTGAGCTGAAGCATTTCGGCAATTTTCCTCTTGTCGTGTCCGACAGCAACCAGACGGGTCGACTTGATGATGGGCCGACGCAGAAGGGTGTTGTCGCCAGCCATAGCCTTCAAGACCTCGCCGCGATTAATGCGCTTGTCATCGAGATTCAACTTCTCAAACGACTCCGAAAGCGGATTGATGAAATGTTGAATTTCGAGATTGCCGATGAGTTTTTCGACCTCATCCAGCGTAAGCGGCTTGAGTGCCAGATCGCGCACGTCGACGATAACGCCGCCGTCTTCGATGAACCGACGCGTTTCTTCAGATCGCTCGTCTGATCCGTAGGTGAATAGTGTTGCTCGTTTGAGAGCCATAATGCCTCCGTGTTCTCCAGTTGTTTCCCGTGTTCGACTCAAAATGGAAAGGTCTCGGACCCCTTGATATCCGACGATCGATGAACGGGAGAATTATCTTTCAGTGATCGCTGTACCTCGGCCTGCCCTCTGCAGGCTCTCAAGACCGTGCCATAAAAATAGCAACGTCAATTAATGTCAACTAAATTACCAGTGAAAAGTATCAGCAACCAACGTTACCGACTCTGGCTTATCCTCTTTCGTTGATGTTATCTCTGAAGTAACTCAGGAAACCGGCTTTTGAATACCGGCCTGACACTGATTATAACGTAATATACTCTGTTTCGGTTTCGCTGGGGAAATTATTTCTTGAAGAATGCTCAGCGACGGGTGGCAATCGCGATGCCATCTCTTAGAGGCATTATCGTCGTGAAAAACCGTTCGTCCCTATAAAGACGACGGGTAAAATCGACGATTGCCTTGGTCTGCCGATCCTGACGAGAATTCATCACCCTTCCCGACCAAATCAGGTTGTCGGTGATAAATAGTCCTTCTTTGCGGACGAGCCTCGCGGCAATCGGAATCGTTTCTGGGTAATCCTTCTTGTCGATATCATTCAGAAGAATATCACACTTTTTTGAAATACCCTTTGCAATCTCGAGCGCATCTCCGACGTGATATTCGATTGTGCATCGAAGACGGGCGCGTTTGAAGAACTCCAGAGCCGCGTCGCGATTGGCGGAGTCATTGTCGGTGAGGATCAAGTGCCCCTTCGGACCGGCGGCCATCGCAAACCACATCGCCGAATAGCCAAAGCCGGAGCCAAGCTCGATGATTCGTTTTGCTTTGATACTGCGCGCTAGCTGATAAAGAAGCCGCCCGGCAAGCGGTCCAATCATCGGAAAGCCGCGCCGTTTGCCGTAAGCTTCCATTTCACAAAGAACTCCGGTGCGGGCCGGAGTCATCTTAAGGAGATATTTGTCTATCGCTTCGCTGTTCATCCCCGGTTACTTGACCTCGCTCGCGACACGGGCTTTCTCAGGAGAGACAGCAACGTCAGCTTTTTTGCGCTTGCTTCGATCCCTCATAGCCGACAATCCGCCGCCGAATAGCATCAGCGACCCCAGCCAAAAAAGATTTATCCCCGGCTTCTTGCTTAACTCAAGCACCAGCGAAGCATCGGCAATACTTGCGGCAGGGACAAATTCGCCGATTATCTTGAGCGCAACGCCACCGTCATCGGGACGTACTCCGGAAATCGCGAGCATTCCGCGAGCGCTGTCAAAGATTACAGGTTCCGATGCGACTGAATCTTTTGATACGCGGAGCGCCGGACGAAGCTCCTCGGTCCTACCGTCATAGCTGACCGTAACGAGCGCGAAGGCCGACGAAGCCGAGCCATCTTCGCCGTGACCGGACATTTCAAATCGCTGAAAGGTTATCTCATACTTATCAATCTTCTTGGTATCTCCCTTGCTGAACTCCAGAATGCCTGGATCGTTTTGCATTCCCTGTTCGAGAGCCAGCGGAGCAAGATAGATATCGTAAGTCACGAACTTCTCAATGTAGGGACGTTTCATCACGCCTTGGCCGTTTTTTGGGAATTCATGCGGCAGTTCGGCGACAAAGTCCCGGCCATTGGCGCTCATCGCAACGTGACAGTCAAAACCCTTGGCATGCTCACTGACACCCGTAAAGGTCATAGTGTAACCCATCGCATGCACCTCTTTGTTCTGAGGCAGGGTGACAGTCTGTTTGGTTTCAAAACCGGCGGAAATAGCCGCTCCCGCAATCGCCAGAATCACCCCAAGATGCGCCAGATAGGCAGGGGTGTAGTTCCCTTTCTGAAAATTCGTGATGAATATCCATCCGTTTGACACGAGGGAAGATGCTACAGCTCCGAATAGAAGGAGATATATGACTTCAGATGTTATCCCAAGCACAAGGCAGAGCAGAACCGCGACAACAAACGCCGCACCTGCTACCATGAGCAGTTTCGGACGCGATATTCCTTCTTCCCATCGAAATCCGGGGAATAGGCTGAGCAGAATCAAAATCGCTACTGCAATAGGTGTCATCGTTGCAAAATAGTATGGCAGTCCGACATTGGCAGGTTCACCAAACCATGACGTAAGGAGAGGAGCCGATGTTCCAAACATGGTGAGTAGCCCGCCGAGGAAGAGAATCACAATGGCAAGGGTAACCAGATACGACCGCGATGCCACTTCGGAGTAAGACGCCTCGGGGTCGATCTCTTTCCACCTCAGAATCAGGAAAAATGATCCGAGACCGACGAAGAGCAGAAGTCCACCAACCAAATATGAATTGATCCCAAGTTCGACAAACGAATGAACGCTGAAATCGGCGAGTACCCCCGAACGAGTCAGAAATGTGCCGTAAAGCACCGACCAAAAGGTCAGGCAGACAATGACCATGGAGAATCGAAGTAATCCGCGCCTTTGTTTTTTTATAAACAGGGCATGAATTTGCGCAGCGAGAAATATCCACGGAATAAATGACGAGTTTTCAACCGGATCCCACGCCCAGAATCCTCCCCACCCGAGTGTCTCATAGGCCCAATAGCCGCCCATAACAAGGGCAATACCGAGCAATCCCCATGCGAAAAGTGTCCATTTGCGGGCCGCTTCCGCCCAGAGATTAAATCGCCGCTCCACAAGGGCTGTCATCGCAAAACAGAAGGGGAAAACTGCGGCCGCGAATCCAACAAACATGACGGGCGGGTGAATCGTCATCCAGTAATTTTGTAGCAACGGATTGAGACCGGCGCCATCGGCCTGAACTACTTCGGCGGGACTAAACGGCGAACGCTTAAGCAAAATGACGAGTATCGAAAGCAGGAAAAGGTTGAGAAAGAACATGTTCCCTCTCTCGAAATTCTTCGACGTGCGCATCATAACGAAACCAAGTATGACCGTGAAGAATATCCACAACAGGAAGGTCCCTTCCTGACCGCCCCATGTTGAGGCAATCGTGAAATAAAGCGGCAGATCGTTGGAAGAATAGTTGGCTACGTATGCAACCGAATAGTCATGGGCAAGAAAGAGGTAGACCAGAATGCCCATAGCGGCCGTAATGCTCACGGCGGTGCCAATGAAAAACGCGCGCGCCAACGGCAGAGCATTGTCCCGCCCGCGCCACGCCATGAAATAACAGACAAGAGATGCAACCGAGAATGCCGTTGCCGCAAAGACTGCAAATGAACCCAACGTTGACATATCACTCATCTCCGTTCAGTCGGTGAGCGATTGACGGGCGAAGGGCGTTAATGAGCTTCTTCAGTTTCCCGGGCAATGCGACCGATCCGATTCTTTTTTTCCGGCAAGACCACTTCAGCGGTGCCGCCGGATATTTCCACAAGCTTTCTGAGAACTGCCTCGACCAGAAAGTCCGGCGTGGATGCCCCGGCTGAAACGCCAACGGTCTCAATCTTATGTTCCGGAGCAAACCATTCATCCTTTAGGTCATCGGCAGAATCTATCAAGAATCCTCGTCCACAGAGAGCCTGAGATATCTGCGCGAGGCGTTTGGAGTTGGCCGAGGTCTGCGACCCGACCACTACCAGCGCATTCACCTGAGGAGCAAGCTCGAAAATAGCTCCCTGCCTCTGGGTGGTTGCGTTACAGATAGTATTATATATTTCAATGTGCGGGAACTTGACCTGCGCCAAGCGCTCCATTTCTTCATATTCTTCCTGATGAGAAGTTGTCTGGACTGTCAATCCCAGCTTTCGCTCTTTCCAGTCGGGAAGGGCGAATAGCTCCTCCCTGTTTCCGACAACCGTGATTCGGTCAGGCGCATGGCCAACCACGCCGATGGTCTCATCATGGTTCCTGTCGCCGAAATGAATGACGTAATAGTCATCAGCTACCAATTTCTGCACGATGGTGTAAATTCGCGTGACAAGCGGACAGGTGGCGTCGATGACATCCAACCCAAGCTCTTCTGCCCGCGCTTTTACCCCCGGCGCAACGCCGTGGGCCGAGATGATGAGTGTCCCTTGCGGGGCGTCATCGACAGAAAAGACTTGCCCGACCCCCTGATCGCGAAACCGGTTCACCACCGATTCGTTG
>JBBTMW010000153.1:18091-19541 GCA_038067995.1 Candidatus Zixiibacteriota bacterium | reverse complement strand
AAAACGTCTTTCCCCGCGTTTCACCAGATGGAACAAAGATCGCCTTCGTCTCCAACCGCAATGGCATCGACAACATCTACGTTGCCAGCTTTGACAGCGCCGGATCAAGCTACCCCATAACCGATATTCTCACCGGCGTGAAATCTCTCTCATGGTCGCCCGGCGGCGGTGAAATTGCATTCAGCGCTTTTAACAAGGGTGCATTTGATATCTTCCTTTTGAAAAATATTACTCCGGCCGGCAAGAACGGCCAGCTTGAGTCAACCGATTTCTTCGCTGGAAAATATGATCTGTTGAAATCCGGCGATGTTCACGCCTCCCTGCAGAAGTCCGGCGCTATGCACGCAGGAGATACAACTATCGCTGATTCCTCCCACCCGTTGGATTCAATGGCTGTGGCAGTTGCCGACACCCTTCCAGCGATGGATTCCTCGGCTATTGCCGTTGCCGATTCGACCGCGAAACCGAAAGATGAAATCACTACCTCAGGAATCTATGACGGCCAGTTTGTTTTTGTCGGCCACGATGCAAAAGGTCCTCTTGATTCCCTCTTGAGCGACGTCTCACGCGTGGATGTTATCGATTCGATGCGCGGGCGAACTGAACCCTCCTCATTTGATTCCATTCCCCTCCCCAGTCCCGGCGGCGATTTCGAAATTCATGATTATACCACCAAGTTTACGGCCGACTATGTCGGAGGTGGCTTTGCCTATGACTCATTCTTTGGCATGCGCGGGCAATCCTATTTTATCTTCTCGGATTACCTTGGCAACCACCAGTTCTTCATTGCCGCCGATCTGGTCAACACTATCGACCAGTCGTTTCTGCAGGCCTATTATTTCAACAACACTCATCGCACCAATTTCGGCACAGGACTGTTCCACACCAAGAACTTCTACCTTGATACCCAAGACAATCTCTTCTCGGACAGATTCTATGGCTTCTCAGCATCAGTCAGCCGACCGTTCTCCACGTTTAGCCGCCTTGAGCTTGTCGGTTCGCAGGTCTTCATCGATCGCGAATATCTTGACGCCACCGACGACCGTGTGGATCGAAATTCCAAAGTAACCACCGGCGCATTTGCGTATGTCACCGATAACATCGTCTGGGGACACACCGGCCCGGTCAACGGCCGTCGGGCGCGAGTTGCGCTGTCGAGTGGAGTGAATCTTTTTGATTCAAGAGATATTGAGTTCACTGCCGTTGATGTCGATCTCCGCAAATACTGGCACTTTGGCAAATCCTTCTCGATGGCCTTTCGCGCCGCCGGAGGGGCATCACGAGGCGCCACACCGAAACAGTATTTCCTCGGCGGCACTACCAACTGGATAGGCAACCGCACCCTCGATGCCCGCGTCTATGAAGTCGAGAATCTCTACTTTTCCGACGTCGTCACCCCACTGCGCGGTGTCGACTACTACGAACTTTCGGGAACCCGCTACGGTCTCAT